>CAZRCF010000015.1:0-18761 GCA_964598505.1 uncultured Lentimicrobiaceae bacterium
TTCTGTTTGATTATTATTCAAATTTAATCCTTTTTTATAATTTGCAAATGTAGGAAGTCATCTGATGACTAATTGTAAATCAGTTATTTATATACACAATTGCATTTTTAGTCATCTGATGACTATCAATGTTTTAGCATTATCCTAGCGGATTTAAGGTATTCTATTATCTAATAAAATATTTAACAACCAAATTGATTTTTTATGTATTTTTGTTTCTATTAAAAAATACCTTATAAAATGAGCAAAGGAAAAGATATAAAACCGCATGTTGGAATTTTTGGAAGAAGAAATAATGGGAAAAGCTCCTTAATTAATGCTTTATCAGGACAAGATACTGCAATTGTTTCGGAAATTGCCGGTACCACAACAGATATTGTTAAAAAATCTATAGAAATTTCCGGTGTGGGGGCAACTGTTTTAATTGACACTGCCGGAATTGACGATTTTGGCGAATTAGGCAATAAACGTGTTGCAAAAACTCGTGAAGCATTGAAAATTATCGATTTAGCAATTTTGGTTATTAGCAATAATGAATTTGGCAAAACTGAAGAGGATTTAATTTGCGATTTTGATGAGTATGAAATTCCTTGGTTTACTGTGCATAATAAATGTGATTTGAGCAGAGTTAGCGAAAAAACAAAGGATTTTATTATAAACCATAAAGGTACTATTATTGATTTTAGCAGCAAAACAAATGAAAATTTAGAAGAGGTGATAGGGTTAATTCAAAAGTATATTCCCGAAACGGCATATAAAACGCCAACTCTTATTGGCGATTTGCTAAAATATGGCGATACCGTTTTGCTTATTACGCCAATTGATATTGAAGCTCCCGAAGGCAGACTTATTTTGCCTCAAGTGCAGGTTATTCGGGATATTTTAGATAACGATGCTGTTGCTGTTGTGATTAAAGAGCGTGAAATAGATTCATATTTAAGCAAAATGCAACCCAAACCCGCTTTAGTGGTTACCGATAGTCAGGTTTTTCTGAAAGCTGATGCTTCAATACCTAAAGAAATTCCGCTTACAAGTTTTAGTATTGTTTTAGCCCGTCAGAAAGGGAATTTCTCGAAGTATATGGAGGGCACTCCGCATATTGAGAAGTTAAAAGATGGCGATAAAGTATTAATATTAGAATCGTGTACACACCATGTTTCGTGCGATGATATTGGCAGAGTAAAAATTCCTCGTTGGCTATTAAATTATACCGGCAAAAAACTCGAATTTACATATATTGCAGGGCTTGATAAAATTTCGGATATTAAACAATTTGCAATGGTTATACAATGCGGAGGTTGTATGATAACTCGCAAACAATTAATTAACCGACTTAAACCCGCTATTGATGCCGGAATTCCGGTTAGTAATTATGGAATGACGATTGCATACTGCCATGGTATTTACAATAGAGCTATTGCTCCATTTAGTAAAAATAAAAATAGTGAGGTTGATTTTTTGTAAATAAAATTAATATCTTTGACAAAATAAAAAAAACGGTAAAAACTGTATAAAGCCATCCAAATTGGCTTGCTTTGTATGGATTTTATGAATATATAAAGAAGTTTGTGGTAATTTTAAAAAGATAATTCTAAACAATAAATATGTTTGATAAGATAGAAATTGCGAAAGGATTTATTGAATCTGGTAAATACCAGAAAGCTATTGAATATTTAACGGATTTTATTTCAAAAAATGATTCTGAATTCTTAGCATATACTCATCGTGGATATGCATTTTTCTGCACAGCTGAGATTGATAAAGCGATTGTTGATTTAACGTATGCTACAGAGATTAATAAAAAAGCTGATTTGGCATATTGGTATCTTTCGCAGATTTATTTGCATAAAACAAATTATAATAAAGCTAAAGAATACATAATTAGAGCAATTGAAATTGATAAAGAAAATTTTAATTATATAGGGGATTACGCTGTTATTGAACAAAATCTTAAAAACTATTTAAAAAGTATAGATTTATGCAATAAGATTCTTTCATATTATCCAGCAGATACCTTTGCATTAAATACCCGTGGTTATGGGTACTTGTGCATCAATGGTTTTAAAAATGCAATTGCTGATTTTAAAAGGGCGTTGATTGAAAATCCTCATGATATATTAACTTTGAATAATTTGGGTTTTGCATTATCAAAAAATGGAGAGTATAAAAAAGCATATAAATACCTACAATTAGCAATTCAAATAGAGCCAACATTCTCATATCCTCATGATAATTTAGGATATTTATTTTATCTTGACCATGATTATGATCAGGCTTTAATAAACATAAATAAGTCGATAGAACTTGACCCTTCAAATTCATGGGCTTTTAAAAATAGGGCATTAGTATACATCGCATTAGGAAAAAATGATAAAGCAATGACTGATTTATACAGAGCAAAGGAATTAGGATATACTGAAGAATTTGATAATGAAGTTAATGAACTAGTTGAAAAAACAAAAAACTAATGGAAATAGATTATACAGACCTACCAGTAATTAACAAAAAAGGAATATTGCTTTGGTAATTAGCGTATTACCTATATTTAAATAGATTTAGTGTTGATAAATTTGACAAGATGATTGAAAATAATTAAAATGTAGCTTTAAATCAATTTTGATTTCAATAAAAAATATTAAAAAATGAAAATTTATAAAATGCTTTTTTTGATTAATCTGTTTTCTGGGCTAATAATTTTTTTAATTGGTGTTTATCTAAATTATGTTAACAAATATTCTAAAGGAAATATTGCTGGAAGGTTTGGAGAAATTCATTATGGAATGATTAATGGAGATATTGGAATGTTTTTAGGAGTTATTATCTTGCTATTATCAATATACACATTTAACATGTACAGAGATGAAAAAAAGAAATTTGATAAAATGGAATAAAAGGTTTCATCAAATAAAATCAAAACAATTAAGCTGTTTTACTAATATCTAAATAAAAAATGATGTTTGCTTTTTTTTGTAGTTTTTTACACGCCATTTACCCTGCACCATTTACCTCCCACCATTCACCTTTTTCACCCTCTTTAGCGTTAGCAAATTCATAGCGTTGCTGCCCAAACCACTTATATTATTTTGCACCAAACGTAAAACTTGATCATAATATAAAACCACAACTGGGGCTTCTTGCATTAAAATATTATCCATTTGTTGATATATTTTTATACGAATTGCATCATTGTGTTCACTTTGCGATTTTTCGTATAAATTATCAAATTCTTTATTTGAAAAGTGAGTATAATTAGGTCCTTCGGGACAGAAATTTTTTGAATAAAATAGCGATAAATAGTTTTCGGCATCGGGGTAATCGGCTATCCACGAACCTCTAAAAAATGGAAGTTTCGATTTTGAAATCATCTCACGCTGAGTTGCAGGCGGATTTACCTCAATTTTTAAATTAATTCCAATTTTACTAACTTCATGCTGTATATATTGACATAAATCGAGGTAAGATGCAGAAGCAGAAATAGTTATAACAGGCATTCCATTACCATTTGGATAACCGGCTTTATTTAATAGTTGTCGTGCTTTTTCGGGATTATACGAATATCCTTTAACAATAGAAGAATCGAAAGAGGGCAATCCTTGTGGAACAAACCCAGAAATGGCAGGAGTTCCAATATTATTTCTTAAAAACCGAATCATTTTTACTCTATCAAAACCATAGTTTATTGCTTGTCGGATTTCTCTTTTTAAAAGTGGGTTTTCATTAGCATTGTCTTGGTTTTCATCAACTAAAAAGCCTAAATATTCGGTGTTTAAGTATGGTTGAGTTACAAGATTAAACTTTCCGATATACTTTTTGTTTAATTTTCCGCTCGAAGTAAGCAATTCATCTTTATAACTGGCATCAATTCCCGAAACAAAGTCGAGGTTGCCTTTAATAAATTCCATAAAAACCGACTGTTTATCAACAATAAACGAAATTGCAACTGCATCGATAAATGGTAAGCGAATATTATCTTCAAACTCAAAATATATTGGGTTTTTTACTAAAACTAATTTCACACCCTCTTTCCACATTTTAAACATAAAAGGTCCTGTGCCAACAGGATGATTACGGAAATCTTTCCCATATTTTGCAACAACTTCCTCAGGCACAACCGAACAATATTGCATGCTTAAAATACTTAAAAACGGTGGAAACGATTTTTTTAAATGAATTTCTAAAGTTGTATCGTTTATTGCTACAAAAGCAGGTTTGTTATTTAAAGTGTCGATATTTGAAAACACCCATTTACCAGGAGAAGCCACTTCAGGCGATAAAATGCGATTAAAGCTATAAACAAAATCGGAAGCCACAACTTTTCTGTTTTCAGCGAAAGTGTAAAATTCAGTTTTATGAAAACAGACATCGTTACGAAGATAAAAAGTGTATTTTTTGCCATCATCACTTATCTTCCAGTTTTTTGCAATACAAGGTTTTATATTCATACTATCGTCAATTTGCACTAAACCGTTGTATAGCTGATTGCAAGCCCAAATTATGGCTTGATCGCGAGCGAAAGCAGGATCTAAAGTGTTAATTCCCGATGACTCGTTATATTTAAAAACCTTTCTTTTTTCGATAGTTTTATTTTTACTACACGCAAAAATTATTAGGATTATTAGTAAAACTAAAATTGATTTTATATGTTTCATTTTTTTTATTAGTTTCAAAACTATTAGTAATGAGTTTGTAAATCATTTTTTTTAAAAAACACTAAGGCACATATAACACTAAGCCTCACTAAGTTTTTTTCATCATCACATTAGCAAAATACCACATCAACAAATTATCACATTAGCAAATTATCAAATTTCTTCCCACTTCTAACTTCCATCTTCCCACTCCTAACTTCTCCCCTCTCACAAAATATCTTTCAAAGAGTAGCCTAATTTAAGCAAAACATCAGTACTTGTAATTTCTTTCAGCTTATCATTATCAATAATTTTCAACTTTTCGTTAGCTTCATATATTGAACATTTTTTTTCTTGCATCTCTTTAGAAATCAAAGTTGCTTTATTATATCCAATATAAGGTATTAACGCAGTGGTAATTGCAGGACTATATATAAGTTTTTCTTGAGCTGTTTCTTTATTAAATTTCAAATCTTTTATTAAATTTTCCGAAAAAGAATTACATGCTGCAGTTAACAATTTAATACTTTCTAAAAGTGCTTGACCAATTGAAGGCAAATAGGCATTAAGCTCCAAACAACCTTGTGCCGATAATGAACTGATTATTTGGTCGTTGGCATAAACTTTATGAGCAATACTAATTACATATTCTGCAATAACAGGATTTACTTTTCCGGGCATTATTGAGCTTCCAACCTGGCGTGGCGGAATTATAATCTCTTTGCTACCAATAATATCCGAAGAAAGCAATCGGATATCCGAAGCCATTTTTTCTAAATTTACCGCTAAAGATTTCAAAATTGCATGTATTTCTACAAAACTATCTAAATTTGAAGTAGTATCGCACAAATTTTCGCTACGTGTAACTGGTAATTTGGTCAAAGTTTGTAATTCGTTTATAACTTCCATAATAAAAAAACGAGGTACAGCAATTCCTGTACCAATGGCACTTCCGCCAATATTTACCACTTTTATTCGCTCAAAACATTTTGAAACACGCCACCAATCACGTGAAAGTGCATCGCTATATGTTGAAAACAGTTTACTGTATGATGTTGGTACAGCAGCTTGCATTTGAGTGTAACCAATACGAATAATATCTTGTCCCTCTTTTTCCTTTATTTCTACTTGAGCTCTTAAATTATTTATCTCAATTTCTAATGGTTTTAATAATTGCATTGTGCATATTTTCAATGCAGTAGGTACTACATCATTTGTCGATTGAAAAATATTTGCATGCTCAATTGGATCAACAATCTGATAACTTCCTATTTTTTTTCCTAACATTTGAATACTGCGGTTAGCAATTATTTCGTTGATATTCATATTTATACTTGTGCCCGCACCACCTTGAATTGCAGAAACAATAAACCACTCAAAGTGTTTTTTCTCGGATATTTCGGTTGCTGATTTTATTAATGCTTCTAAAACTTCAGAATTAATTATACTTATTGGCAAATCTTCTTTATAAGTTTCAATTGTTGCTGTTTTGAATTTTTTATATGTATTGTAGCAAGCTAATTTCACTAAGCCAACAGCAGCGTACCAATCAATATCAAAAGGAAATTGGTAAGGAAAATTTTGTACAGCACGAGCAGCATTAATGCCATATAAAGCATCTTCTGGAATATTTACAAAACCTAAAAAATCTTTTTCTGTTCGATACATCACTTTTTATTTTCTTCAAAAATACATTTTTTATTCTTTTGATTACATTTTTATGTAATTTTGAATACATTTTTTAAATGTTTTGAATAAAATAGATATTTATTAAATGTTTAATTCTTGGATTATATAGTTGAAAATGTTTTTAAATTTGCAAAATCAAAATAATTTTAATTCAAATTTAATATTAATGACTATGTTTTTTAATAAAAAAATTCTATTAGTTGTCTTTTTTGGCACATTGATTGGGTTAAACGAAACACTTATCGGTAGTTTTAGCATGCCTTATCGTTCGGTTATATTAAGCTCAATAACTATTGCAATATTATCGCTTGCTCGATTAAAAATTCCAAAAATTGGGACATCAATATTTGTTATTTCTATCGCTATTCTTTTCAAAATTAATAGTATTGGATTGAGTTCATGCTCGCCAAATGTTCTTTTATGTGGACCAACAGCATTGCTTTTGCTTGGAGTTGGACATGAATTATTTGCCTCTTTATTAATTTTAAAAAATAAATTGATATATAAAAACTACTTATTAACTTGCATATTTACATCAATATTTACATTTAGTACATTTGCATTAATGAATACATTTATTCTTGGCGTTTGGAATACTTCGAGACTATTTGAATATATATTATTAAAAGGCTTATTAACTGCTATTTTATCGAGTGCTATCAGCTTATTTGGTTTATATTTATTTAATTTTGTTAAAGACAAGAGTTTATTAAAATTAAATCCGATATTAGTAAATAGTTTAATAAGTTTTATTGTTATAACTCTATGGTTATTTGGAACTTTTGCCGAGTTATAAAGATTTTATTTTCAATATAATTAATTAACTAAAATTATGACTAAAATTAAAATATTAATCGCAATTATTATGGTATCAACAACAATAACAAAATCGCAGCCATTGCAAACCGTTGCAAATGTTGATTTGAATAAATATTTGGGCAAATGGTACGAAATTGCTTCGTATCCTCAAAGATTTCAAAAGGGTTGCCATTGTACAACTGCCGAATATAGTTTAAGCCCTAAAGGATATATTATTGTTGAAAACAGATGTAACAAAGACAGTGTTGATGGCAAACAAGCATATATTAAAGGGAAAGCATTTATTGATAAAAATACAGGTAACGCAAAACTTAAAGTTCAATTTTTTTGGCCCTTTAAAGGTAAGTATTGGATAATCGATTTAGCTGATGATTATAGCTATGCTGTAGTTAGTCATCCAAATAGAAAATATTTATGGATACTCTCAAGAACACCAAAAATGAAAGATGAAGTTTATAAGCAAATTCTTTCTCGACTAAAAGAAAATGGTTTTGATTTATCAAAATTAAAAGTTACTGAGCAAATATAAATTATCGCATTTTCAAATTACTTCCCACTTTTTGTTTTTACCTTTTTTCACCGCAGAGGCGCTAAGACGCTAAAGTTATTAATTAGCAAATTATCACATTATCGCATTAACAAATCATCACATCACTTCTAACTTCTAACTTCTAACTTCTAACTTCCATCTTCCCACTTCCATCTTCCCACTTCCCACTTCCTACTTCCTACTTCCCACTTCCTACTTTTTACTTTTTACTTATTCCCTCGCAAAATCACAGTTTCCACTTTATTGTCGCCATAAGAGTATGGCATAAACTCAACTGAAGGAATAGGTTTTGTTATAAATATATTTGCTGTTTTTCCTACGGCTATTGTGCCTAATTCGTGGCTAACATCCATAGCATAGGCGCTATTTAATGTAACTGCATTTATAGCTTCGTTTGGCAACATTTTATATTTAATACAACCCATTGATAAAATAAGCTGCATATTTCCCGACGGAGATGAACCGGGGTTAAAATCGCTCGCCATAGCTACTGGTAAGCCGGCATCAATCATTTTACGAACAGGAGCGTAAACCATTCCTAAAAAGAAAGCAGCACCGGGTAAAAGAGTAGGCATGGTTTCGCTATTTAATAAGCATGCAATTTCTTTATCGCCGGTAAATTCCAAATGATCTACCGACAGAGCATTATATTTTATACCAACTTCAATTCCGCCTGAATAGTCAAGCTCATTAGCATGTATTTTTGGGCGAAGTCCATGTTTTAGTCCTGCCATAAGCATACGGTCGGTTTCTTCAACAGTAAAAAATCCTTTATCGCAAAAAACATCAATAAAATCTGCTAAATCTTCTCCTGCAACCATTGGAATCATTTCGTTTATTACTAAATCAACAAATTCCGATTGACGACCTTTATATTCTAATGGTACAGCGTGAGCTCCCAAAAATGTAGCTTTTATTGTGAGTGGCGATTTTTCTTTTAGTTTGCGAATAACACGAAGCATTTTTAATTCATTTTCTAACGACAATCCATAGCCACTCTTAATTTCAACTGCACCGGTACCATACGATTTTATTTGCTCTAATCGTTGCCAAGCCGAATCAAATAGTTCATCTTCCGAAGCTTCATGTAATCGTTTTGCAGAATTTAAAATTCCTCCGCCTCGTTTTGCAATTTCTTCATACGACAATCCACGGATTTTATCCATATATTCAATTTCGCGACTGCCTGCATAAACTAAATGTGTATGTGAATCGCAAAATGAAGGAAATACCATCTTGCCAAATGCATCAATTTCTTTAACATTAGTTTTTATAGTTTCGCTTTTAAAATCAACCATTTTTCCAAAAGACTCAATTTTTCCATTTTCGATATATAACCAAGCATTATCAAGCGAATGTAGTGTTTGCATATCTTTACCTGCTCTTAGCAAAACTGGTTTCTCTTCTATTTGAACTAATTTTTTTATGTTTTTTATTAAAATATTCATTGTTGTATAAATTTTTCTGTTGCAAAAGTAATTAAATTGAAACTATTAATTATTTATTGTTGTATTTTTACATTAAATTTTAAGAAATATAATTTATGAAAAATCATTTATTTGCCTTTTTATTTATGATTTCAGCTTATAGTTTTTCCTATTCTCAAAATCTTGAAAATAAGCATTATGGAATTGAAATAAGCATCCCCGATTCGATGAATTATGTGAAAATTACGGCAAAACTCGACATTATCAACCTAAACACTTTAACTTCAGATACATTAAAAATAGACCTTTGCAATGGTTTCACAGGTGTGTTTTTCGATAGTCTTTCAATTTTTGCAGACGATATAAAACTTGGTTACACTGTTAAAGATGATTTTGAAATAAATATTGTTTTACCAAATCAAATAAAATCGAAAAAAACATCAATTTTTACTTTCAATTATGGACTTTTCAAAGTAAAAGATTATGAAAAAATACCATATTCCGATTTTGCATTTCAAGCAAATCAATTTGATGTTCACGTAAATTCTGCGGCAACTCGCACCGATAATTGGATTCCAAAATTGATTGATTCTCATACGAAAAGACTTCCACCTTTTTCTATTAAAATAGCTATTCCAAAAGGCTACGAAGTTATGGCTTCAGGAAAATTAAAAAGCTATAAAGAAGAAAACAATTATAAAATATTTGTTTATAATAATTACAATGGTCTTACTGATAGAGGATTATACTTTTTTGTTAGTCCAAATATTAAAATAGAAAAAGAATTTCCGGATGGATTTAAGCTAACAATGTATGTGCCTCAATTTAACATAAAAGAAAATGTTGAATACATAGCAAATTTTGTTTATAAAGCATACCGATATTACGAATCGGTATATGGAAAAACAAATTTTAATGAATATAAAATTAACTCATTTTCGAGTGGAAATACATACTCTGGATTATTAAATTCATGTAATGTTCCACAATGGATATTTACCAAGCCTATTAAAAATAATGAACTTTTTGCACCTACAAGAGATCTTTTTCATGAAATTTCACATACATGGTGGGGAAATATTGTTGTTCCCGATGCAAATTTTGATTACTGGTTGTTTGAAGGATTTGCAAAATTTTCGGAACCAGTTTTTCTGAAAAATGCAATTGACTATAACATGGAAAAAATCTATCAAAAAAGACTTAAAATAACAGTTGCCGGAAATATTGATTTTATTCCACCTTTAAAATTTGTTTCCTCCGAAATTAAAAATCAGTCGTTTAAAAATGATGCTGCTTATTTTCAAGGAGGCTTGTTTTTGTTAACTTTAAAGCAACTTGTTGGTGAAAATAATTTTTGGAAAGGAATGCAAGAATACGTTTCCGTTAATTATGCCAAAACTGTCAATTCTAATGATTTTTTTAAAGCAATGCAAAATAATACAAAAGTCAATATTAAGGATTATTATTACGATTATCTAAATAAACCTGGATTTGCCGAATATTCAACAAAAATAATATCGAGTAAAAAGAAAGGTTCAGAATATACTCACATAATAGAAATTAAAAATACAGGAAGTAAAGAGTTATTTACTAATATTTGTAAAAACACAGATTTACAGCACGATACAATCAATATTTACATTCCTAAAGGTAAAAAGGAAAATATTGAAGTGAAAAGTACAAAACCCGATACAACAAATATTGTAATTATTGACCCAGATAACATGTATTTAGTAAGAAGACAAGGAATACGTTCACCCGGAACACAGTTTTATACTGATAAAAATGGCAATATTGGTGTTGCATTAATTATTCCGGATTCCCCTTTTGGAAAAGCTGGAATTAAAGAGTTTTCAACTATTGTTTCAATTGATGGTGAAGATATTTCGAAAAAAGATATTTTTCAGCAAGCACTATTAATTCAACGAATTAAAGGAACAAAACTAAAAGTTATTGCTAAAGCATCGGATAATAAAGAAATAGAATATATTGTTGAATATTAATTGATTAGGTATTATTTGTTTGATAAAATATAAAAATGAAACTCTTCGTATTACTATTTTGTTTAATATTTATAAGTATAAGAGTTTATACGCAAACATATATTGCCGGAAATGTATATTATGGACAAAATAACTACATAGAATACCACACAGGCAATCTTCCAATTATCATTTCGGTACCTCATGGAGGCTATATAGAACCTATTTCAATACCCGATAGAAATTGTATTGGTTGTATTTATACGCGCGACTCTTATACCGAAGAATTAGCTAACGAATTAAAAATTGCAATTTACAAGCTAACTGGTGCTTATCCTCATATAATATTTAATAAGCTTTCCAGAATAAAATTAGATGCTAATAGGGATATAACCGAAGGAGCTGATAGTAATGCTATTGCAGAGCAATCGTGGAGAGATTTTCACTCTTTTATTGATATTGCGATAGTTTCAGTTACGCAAAATTATTCAAAAGGATTTTATATCGATTTACACGGACATAGTCATACTATTCAACGTATAGAAATTGGCTATTTGCTTAGCCAAACTGAACTTCAACTAAATGATAGCATTCTTAATACTACAACTTATAAAAATAAAAGTAGTTTGAAAAATTTATCAAATAGCAATCTCAATAATTTTTCTCATACCGATTTGCTAAGAGGTCAATATAGTTTTGGAACTCTTATTTCAAATAAAGGTTACCCATGTGTGCCAAGTTCTGCAATACCGTATCCACAAACAGGAGAACCCTATTACTCTGGCGACTATAATATTAGAAATCATTCTTCATATCAATCAGGCACTATTGATGGTGTTCAATTAGAATGTAATCAAAATGTTAGATATATTGACACTTTAAGAGTTAAATTTGTAGATAGTTTAGCAGTATCAATTGTTGAGTATATTGAAAGGCATTATTTAGAAATACCGAATTTTTATAACTTTACAACTTTTACTATTGACTCAATATCCGAATATATTTATAAACGACAATATACAATTGATACATTAACTTCTTATGGTGCAATTAAAAAAAGTGCCGGTGCTGATGTTTTTTCGGGACAATTATACTATGCAATTGAGCCATACTTTAGTCATATAGCAACATTAGGAATGTTAAAAAGCAATCATCCTGATAAATACGGTTTTACTCGGCGATGGATGAATTGGTATATTTCTCATCTCGATAGTAATGGTCAAACATTAAATCATTATTACAAACCAAATGGCAAAGGCGAAACTACTTGTCCTACAGGTGCTACAGGGTTATATTGCAATCATATTGATGCCGAAGATAGCGACCCTGCTTTATTTTGGATTCTTGCCTACGAATATTATTTATCATCGGGTGATTTGGCTTTTTTTACTCCATCATTAAAAATTAAATTCGAAGCAGCTGCAAAATTTATTATTGATAGCTTAATTAAATCTGATAATTTATCAATTGCAAAACGAGACTATCCGGTTAAATATACAATGGATAATTGTGAAGTATATAAAGGGTTTTTATCACTTTCGAAAATTGAAAAAGATATTTATTGCGATACTTTAAAAGCAAATTTTTATTTAACAAAAGCTAATAATACAAAAACTGCAATTCAGACACTACTATTTAAAAATTCAGTTCAGCTATACCGACCGGCAATTGGCGAAATTACCGATACTACAAGTTGGTATGAAGAAGGAATTACTACAACGCTGTGGCCCCAGCTATTTGGTGTAGATAGTATAAATAGTTCGCGATCAATACGTCAGCGACAAGTGTTAAATAATAATTTTGATGGTACACCAAATCATAATTGGACAACATCTGCTTTTCTTGGCAATGTAGATGATTATACTTGGGCTTCAATAGGTTATATATTTTCTTTGGCAGGCGATACAATGCATGGGTATAATCAAGCAAATTATATTGCAAATGTTTTTAAACCTCCTTACGATTATCCGCCATGCTATGTAGCTGATGCGAGTTGGCTTATTATGAATATGACTACAAAATATCCTGTAAGTGATACATTAATTACAATTTCTTCAATTGCAAATGGTGGAAATTGGAGCAATAATAGTACTTGGGATTTAGGACATGTTCCAAATAATAAAAATGATACAATAATAATAAATAGCAATATTGTAACACCATGTGTAATTGATACAAATTTATTATTAAATCAAAACTTATTAATAAATTCAGGAAAATCATTAGTAATAAATGCTGACAAACAATTAACAATTTTAGGTAGTTTAAAAAATAATTCTGGCACAAACGGAATATTATTAAAATCAGATTCAGTAGGCACAGCAAGTTTGATACATAATATTGCAAACATACCGGCAACTGTTGAAAGATATATTCCTAACCCTAATGAATTCCATCAACTATCAGCACCTGTAAATTTACAAACAATAAGTCCTAATTTTAATGATATAGATAGTTTTTTTGCATGGAATGAGCCTACAAGCTCATGGATAAGTTACGACAGTTCAAACTTTAGCACTATTAACAATGGTTTAAATTTTAATATTGGTAAAGGATATGCAGTTTCTTATCCTTTAGAAACCACAAAAAGTTTTACTGGAAGTCTAAATCAAGGAGAAATAAATATTACACTCACAAAAACTTCAGGCATTTATGAAGGTTGGAATCTTTTAGGAAATCCATATTCATCGGCAATAAACTGGAATTCAAGCAATGGTTGGACAAGAGATATTTTAGAAGATGCTGGCTCTGGCGAGAAAACAATATGGATTTGGAACCCAAAAATTGGAAATTATGGTGCATATATCTCAAATTCAGCTGATGGAACAAATGGAGTAAATAACAATATATCAATATCGCAAGGCTTTTGGGTAAAGGCTTCAAGTACAGGCATATTGAGTATGAACAATAATGTAAGAGTGCATTCGAGCCAACCATTTTATAAATCGAACATAAAAAGCACAGATTTTATAAGTTTAAAAGTTTCATCAACAGAAAATAGTTTTAGTGATGAGTTTATAATTAAATTTGGTAATACAAATGATCAAGGCGGAGCCGAAAAATTATTTAGCATAAATCTGTTAGCCCCAAACATATTTTCTACAAAATACAATAAAAGTTGGAGTATAAATTATCTTACATCGGTTAGCGAATATCCTATTGTGCCTGTTGGATTTAAAGCTGGTGAAAGTGGTAATTATTCAATTTCGATAGGTAATATTGAAAATTTTAACTTAAGTACATCAATATTATTAGAAGATACTAAAACTAATACCTTTCAAAATTTGAATACTAATAATATATATAATTTTACTGCAACAACTACCGATAATACTAATCGTTTTAAATTACATTTTTCTGATGCAAGTAAAATTTATAATAACATAGATGATTCAAATAAAAGTATCTATAGTTATGAAAACAGCATTTATATAAATATTAATGATAAAGTAAAGAGTGTAAATGTTTTTAATACGTTAGGGCAGGAAATATTAGCTGCAAAAAACAATAATAGAAATTTAATAAAACTTGACATTCCAATAGTAGGAAATTATATTGTGAAAGTAGTTACTGATAAAAATGTTTATTGCCGAAAAGTGTTGATAAAATAAAAAAAATTGATGTAAAATATATCATATACTATGATTCATAAAATAAATATTATTTTTAAAAAATTATAACATGAATTCTAAAATTATAAAAAATGTAAAGCAAAAATCTATAAATTATTTCTTGAAAAATAGATATAATTTAATTATAATTTTACTTTTTATTAGCATTCAAAGTTATTGTCAAACCAGAATTACTGGTTTTGTTTACGATAAAAGTAATTCAAAACCTCTTGCATATTGCAATGTTTTAGTTAAAGGAACTTCACGTGGATGTATTACCAACGAGGATGGTAAATTTGAGTTATTAGTAGATGTTAATAATGATATTTTGAAAATATCATATTTGTCATACAAAACTATAATTATACCAGCATCATCACTTTTAAGTAATTCAAAAGTTTATATGTATTCCGATGTTTTTCATTTGAAAGAAGTAACAATAAAAAGCAATAATGATTATTTATATGAATTAGTTGATAATTGTAGAAAAAAGAATTCAATAACTCCTTCGATAAAAAGTAAAGCATATTTTTCTATTGAAACAGAAACCCAAAAATCGCCTGTTGAAGTTATTGAATGCTATTATAATGCTGAAATAGAAAACAATTCAGTTAAAGAAATAACTATCAAAAATGGCAGAATTGGCTTAGCATCATTAAATAATTCATATTTTTTAAATTTAAGTACTTCGTATATGCTTAAATCATACGATATATTTAACATATCTTCATTAAATTTATATTCAAACCCATTGCAATTAAATAAAAAACTATTAAAAAAACTTTATAATTTAAATTTAGTTTCTATTAGTGGTACTGATAAGAATATATATCAAATTATATTTACTCCAAAAAAATCAAAATCAGAACTTTTTAAAGGTGAAATTTGGTTTGAAAAAAATACATTTAATATTATAAAATTCATATTAACAGAAAAAAATTTGTCTAAATACCCACTATCCCCTATAAATCCTAATCATAAAAACGATTCTATCTGTTTAACATTGTCCTATTCGTTTATAAACGATAATTCAATAAATAGATTAGACTTTATAAATTTTAATTATTCACTCATATATAATAATGAGGTTTCAAGCAAAATCTACAATTCTAATGGAGTACTATACTTTTATGATAAAGACAATTTATTTTATCCACCAAAATTTATTGAGAATAATTCATTTAATGACTATGATAAAATTTTAGCTATGCCATATAATGAAGTTTTTTGGAAAAATAATGATATAATTATCATGAGTGATAAGAAGAAAGAATATATTAAATTTTTTTCCAAAAATGGAATGTTATTAAATTATAATGACTTTAATTCTAAAGACAAAGAACTATTAGATATTAAAAACCAGAAATGGTCTGCATTAAATAAATTAAATTTAAACCAATTTATAAAAAAAATAAATAACTCAGAAAATATACTTCTTTATAATAAAGCATATAATTTTTCAGGTTATATATTTCTTGATGTAAATCAATTTGGTGATTCACTATCTTATAATACTTCTACTATTATTGATATTCAAAAATCTTATTATTCATCTCAGGCGAATAATTTTACTAAGGATTTTATTAATAATTATTTTGATTTAATCGAAATTCAGAGATTAAAAATGGTTAATGAATTTAATAAATCTAAAAAAACAACTCAAGAAATTGAATCAATTTATAATATAAATAATATTGAACTTAATAATATTCATAATAAATACCTTAAAGATGTAGATAGAGGTTTTAATGAAAAGGAAATATTAAAATGGAATAAACATATATCTGATAATTTGAAAATGTATAATTTTCAAATAAGTATAGATTCGATTCATGGAGTTAGAGATTTGAACATAGTTGAGAGTGAAAATGAAATGTACGTAATTGTAAAATACAATGCAGGTGTAGAAGCATATAATAGTGGTTTTTATGAAAAAGCTAAAATGTTTTTCTTTGATGCAATAAGTATGAATGATACACATCCTTGGTTGTATTATAATTTAGCACTAACATATTTTAAACTTGGCGATCTTGAAAATAGTTGCAAATATATTAACATATCAATTGAAAAAGGCGAGAAAATTGATACTGAACTTAAAAATGCAATCTGTAGAAAATAAAACATTAAATAGTCAACTCTTAAAATCCCTATTTCAAATTTTAGGAATAAAAAAGAGACTTAAAAATGAATAAAAATAATTTGCAAAAATAAAATTTCAATTTATTCATTATTCTTTTTTAATTTAGATGCAATAGCAGTAAGCATTATATTAATATTATTGCCATATATTCTTTTGTAAAAGTTGCTACCTAATCATTAATCTGTTTTCAAATGCCCAATTATACCAAAATGAAATTGTAATTAGTCTAATAAATTTAAAGTGTTCACTATATCTAAGTAAAAAGGCAAAAGTTAAAAGTGAAAAGTTGAAAACCAAATTTAAAATAAAGAATATTTAAGACCGACCTCATCAAAAAAGCGATAGAAATTAATGGTTAATTGTTAATGGTAAATTAATTATTGTAGAGTTACTAAACCCTCTAAAACAAAGCTAAAAAGCAGCGTAAGCCCCGAAATTACGCGAGGAGGACTTTATAAGTAAAAAGGAAAAAGTATGATTGCCAAATTCTTAAGTCATAAGTTTAAAGACCGACCTCAGCAAAAAAGCTAAAGAAAAAGAAAGCATTTTTACGTTTAAAGCGAGGCGGGTGCTATGATGTAAATAGTAATTTTTGTATGATGTTTGTTCAAAAACCATTTTTAAAACAACAACGATTAAGTATAATGTGTGCATATATAATACCAATAAACTATGGCACTAAATACAAACAATCTTCGTATATTAATACCTATAATTATATTGAAACCAAAACAAAAGATTTTAGTTTATTAAAAAATGCTTTTGTAGTTGAAATTAGTTACCGTTTCAATAAAGGGAAAGCAGTAAAATCAATAGATAAAGAAGTTGATGTTAAAAAAGAAAAGATTTCAAAAGGTTTGTTTTAAAAATAATTTTATAAAAATAACAAACAACAAGTTTAATATAAAACAGATATAAATAGAATTGATTTTGTAAATAAAGTTTACACACAACTGTAAATTAAATTTACAAAATCAATTTTCCAGCATTAAACAACTATTTGACATGTAATAATATATATTGTTTGGAACAAAATTTGCAATGTAGTTTTAAATTAAACTTTAAAATTACAGCAATGATACAAACAGTTAATTTAACTAAACGGTTTAAAACCGACGAAATTGAAACTACTGCGTTAAATAACGTTAGTTTACACGTAAAACAAGGTGAATTTGTTGCCATTATGGGTCCTTCGGGATGTGGAAAATCTACATTATTAAATATACTTGGCATGCTTGATAATCCTACAGATGGTAGTTATCTATTTGATAGCGTTGATATTTCGAAATTTAAAGAGAGCAAACGAACTCAATATCGAAAAGGGAATATTCAGTTTGTTTTCCAAAGTTTTAACTTGATTGACGAATTAAATGTTTTTGAAAACGTTGAATTACCACTTCTATATTTGAAAATTGGAAGTTCCGAACGTAAAAAAATGGTAATGGAAATTCTGGAACGTATGAAAATCGGTCATCGCAGAAGACATTTTCCACAGCAATTATCGGGCGGTCAACAGCAACGTGTGGCTATAGCAAGAGCAATTGTGCCTAATCCAAAATTGATATTAGCTGATGAGCCTACCGGTAATTTAGATTCAAAAAACGGTATTGAGGTTATGAATCTTTTATCGGAATTAAATAAACAAGGAACTACAATTATTATGGTAACACACTCTCAACGTGATGCTGCTTTCGCTCATAGAGTAGTGAATTTATTCGATGGTCAAATTGTAACCGAAGAAGTTGCTAAAGCTCAACAAAGTGTTTAATTACTCCTTTTTTATTTTAATAATCATAAAAATTAACAACTATGTTTAAAAATTATTTTAAAGTAGCTTTTAGAAACATTTTACGATATAAGGGATATTCTTTTATTAATGTTTTTGGTCTTGCAATAGGCATGACTGCTTGTTTGC
>CAZRCF010000016.1:0-1110 GCA_964598505.1 uncultured Lentimicrobiaceae bacterium
CTAATTAATAATTTTCTCCTGCTCATTAATCATATAATCGTGTAGTATTTCTAAATAACTATTTACAAAATCCTTATCAATTCCTTTTAGTGCAGAAAATGATATAATTTTCTCTCTTACCTCATTCCATCGTTGAGCTTGCAAAATAGTAATTTTATGATCCTTTTTATATTGTCCAATTTTTTTAACTAAATCAACACGTTGAGCAAAAAGTTCTATTATTTGAGTATCTATTTGGTCGATAGCTAAACGGTAATTATTTACTAATTGATGTTTAATACTACCTTTTTCTCGTAATATTAAATTGTTCAATAAAATAAATAAATCGTCAGGCGTAATTTGTTGTTCGGCATCACTTTTAGCACAGTTTGGATTGTTATGAGTTTCAATCATCAATCCGTCCATTTCCAAATCAATAGCTTTTTGCGAAATTTCAGCAATTTTATATCTATTACCCGAAATATGACTTGGGTCGCAAATTATTTTAATATCCGGTCGAATTAATTTTAATTGTATAGGAATTCCCCAAAAAGGATTATTCCGATATTCGAAATTTGAATAATTAAAAAATCCGCGATGAATACACGCAATTTTTTTAATACCACAATTTTCAAATCTTTCAACAGCACCCAACCAAAGTTTTAAATCGGGAGTAATTGGATTTTTAATCATAATAAAAACATCATTACCTTTTAAAGCATCTGCAATCTCTTGCACCAAAAAAGGATTAACTGTTGTGCGGGCACCTATCCAAAAATTTGTAATATTATTTTTCAAACATTGTTCCACGTGAAACTTATTTGCAACTTCAACACAGCAAGGTAATTGCAATTTTGTTTGAATATTGTTTAACCACACCAAAGCTTTTTCTCCAATGCCTTCAAACATATCCGGACGAGTTCTTGGTTTCCAAACTCCTGCCCTAAAAATTGAAACCCTACCATCATTTTTTAATTGAAGTGCAATTTCCATTAATTGCTCCTCCGATTCGGCACTACATGGTCCGGCAATAATATCAATATTAGTTTTTTTCAAAATTTTTTTATTTTTAATTCTCCGTGAAACTCTTTGTTCTCTGTATCTCCGTGTTTATATTTTTCTTAAGTTTTT
>CAZRCF010000016.1:1210-18500 GCA_964598505.1 uncultured Lentimicrobiaceae bacterium
TTATTCCGTTTCGCTTTCTTCCGTTGTTGGCTCAATTTTTACTCCTTCGTACCTAATTTCAATACCATTTTTGTATGTAATTACCAAGTATTGATTACCATTTTCATCATATTT
This sequence comes from uncultured Lentimicrobiaceae bacterium, assembly GCA_964598505.1. GTDB lineage: Bacteria > Bacteroidota > Bacteroidia > Bacteroidales > WCHB1-69 > CAZRCF01. Next base: position 1,325 of record CAZRCF010000016.1, read on the forward strand.
TCGCCACAAACCATTTTTCTTTCCTAAAATGTAATTTCCTTCCTCTTTAACTCTTCCATTTTCCCAATATCGTTTATATTTTCCATCGGGATTATCATCACTATATCTGCATTCGTAACATAATTGGTTTTTCGAGTAATATCCTTTCCAATAACCCTCTCTTCGTCCTTCCAAATATTTTCCTTCTTCTTTATATTCTCCATTTACTCTAAACCAAAAACCATCTTCATTATCCTCAATATAACTTCCTTTAACTATAATATTTCCTTTTTCATCGTATTCAATATATTGTCCTTCTTTTTTACCCGAACTATAATTTACCTCTAAAATAATTTCTCCATCGGGATAATACCAAAACCATTGACCTTCTTGTCTTCCAAATTCATCAAAAAATCCAATCTGTTCTAATTTTCCATTAGGAAAAAAATATTCCCATTCACCAATTGGCTTTGAATTTTTATATTTTCCTTTTGCTCTAACAATTGAGTTATTATTAGTGTCGATAATACGAGCATCGTAATATTCTTCCCATAATCCTTGTTTTAAGCCATTATCATCTAAAACACCTTTACCCATAATATGTCCCGATTGAAACATATATGATTTAATATTTACTCCTGCTTCGTTGTATTCTCTTCTAATACCTTCCGGAACACCATTATAATATGTTGCAATAACTTTTATTTTCCCATTTTTATGATAATCAATTTTTGTCTCCAATTTTTTTGTCTCTACGGCATCAACAATTAAAATATCATTGTTATACTTTTCAAGTTTTATTAAATTACCATTTTTATCATATTCTTTATAAATACCATTCTTTTTATTGTTCAAATATGTAACTTCATTTTTCACATTGTTATTTTCATAAAATGTTTTCCATAATCCTTGCTTATATCCCCTATTATCTGTTCTATTCAAATATTCGCGTTTTAAAATATATCCTTTTGAATATTCGGTTAATAAAATAATATTACCCAAGTCATCATATTCTTTACCAAAACCTTCTTCAACTCCATTTACAAAAGGAATAATTTTTCTAATTTTATTATATAAATTATAATGAGTTTCGTTTTTTTGCTTTATATCATTTTCATAATATTCTTCAATTACTTCATCTTTAAGGTAAGTATATTTTTTGCCTTCTTTTTTGCCTTCTTTATAATTTATAGTCATTAGCAACGAACCATCATCAATATAAAATTTCCATAAACTATCTAACAAAAATTCTTTTCTGTTACCTTCGGAAATTAATACACCTTTTCTATTATAAGTTTTCCAGTAACCATCAGGTTTACCATCTCTCATTAATCCTTCCGATGATTTTATACCATTTTCATATTTCAAAACAATAAAACTATTATTTGTTATGGTATCTTGCGAAAAAATTAAAATTGGAAATATTAAAAATAAAAAAAATAAATATTTTTTCATACGTTCGTTTATTATTTGTTTATTATTTGTCGTATGGGACTCGCTAATTATAATTCTCTTAGATGAAACATTTTTTAATGCTCGTTTCATGTATATCATTATTATAAATATTTTTTACGATAAATCAAGCATTCTTTTTAATGGTTTATATGCTTCTTTAATTTCGTTTTCGTTCATAATCAATTCATTAGATTCATTATTTAAGCAATCATAAATTTTTTCCAATGTATTCATTTTCATATAAGGACAATCGTTACAATTACAATTTTTTTCTGCCGAAACTATGTGAAAAATTTTATTGGGCGAATTTAATTTCATTTGATATAAAATTCCACTTTCGGTAGCAACAATATATTCGTTTGAACTATCTTTAATTGTATAATTAAGCATAGCACTAGTAGAGCCAACAAAATCAGCTAACTGTAAAATTACATCTTTACATTCGGGATGAGCTATTACTTTAGCTTTTGGATATTTTTTCTTTAAATAAATAATTTCTTCAATATTTAATTGGTTATGTACATGGCACGAACCATTCCACAAAACCATATTTCTACCTGTAATATTATTTATATAGCTTCCTAAATTTTTATCGGGAGCAAAAATAATTTTTGCTTCTTTTGGCAACGATTCAACTATTTTTGCAGCATTACTCGATGTACAAATAATATCCGAAAGCATTTTTACTTCTGTTGAGCTATTAATATATGTTATAACTGTATGATTATCATATTGTTTAATGAATTTTTCAAAATCATCTGCTGGGCAAGAATCTGATAATGAACAACCTGCATCAAAATCGGGAATTAAAACTTTTTTTGTTGGATTTAATATTTTTGCAGTTTCAGCCATAAAAAATACTCCGGCAAAAACTATGATTTTTGCTTTTGTTTTTTGTGCATATTGTGCTAGAGCAAGGCTATCTCCAGTAAAATCTGCAATTTTTTGAATTTCTTCATTTGTATAATAATGAGCTAAAATTATTGCATCTTTTTTTCTTTTCAACAATTCTATATTTATTATTATTTTTTCTTTCATTTTTAAAATCTTATAGTTATAATATATATGCTGTTAATATGTGGATAAAAATTTTAATATTTTTTTGATGTTGAATAAGTATTACTTTATCAACAAATAATGAACATTATTTTAATTAATAAATAACTAAATATCAATATGATATATAATGTTTTAAGTGTATTGTTGATTAAATTATTTTTATAATTGTTTGCATTTTTAACTATTATTTTTTTGTTTATTTGTGGTTATAAATTATAATAATTTGGTTAGTTTTGAAAAAATAATTACTTTTAAGAAGTTTTAAACACAATATACGTTATTTATTAACAGATATTTGATATAATCTGTTAATTTTGCACTATATATTTTTCAAAAATACTAAAAATATGGTAATAATTGGAGCAGATCATGGAGGTTTTTTAATTAAAGAGCATATAAAAAACTTTTTGCAAAAAAATAATGTAGATTTTGTTGATATTGGAACAAATTCTGAGGATAGTGTTGATTATCCAATTTATTCGCATAAAGTAGCTATAATGGTTAGTGAAAATAATAAAAATATTGGAATTATTGTATGCGGAAGTGGCAATGGAGTTAATATAGCAGCCAACAAACATAAAAATATTCGTTCTGCTTTATGTTGGAATGATGAAATTGCAAAATTAGCAAAACAACATAATAATGCAAATATAATTTGTTTACCAGGAAGGTATTTATCGTTATTAGAATCAGAAAAAATTATAGATGCTTTTTTAAAAGCCGAATTTGAAGGTGGAAGACATCAAAATAGAATTAACTTAATTGAAAATGAGCAATTTTAATTTATTATATAGAAGAAAGTCAATTAATAATCTCGAACAAAATATCATTGAATTTGATAAAAATATGAGATTTTTAAAAAAAGATATTGTTTGGAATTTTCAGAAAAGTAATGATATTTTCACTTACAAAATTCTTAATAATGAAGTATTAATTAGCGATTGTTTTTATATATCAGATTCTAATATTCTGATAACCAATAGCAATATATGTTTTACTAAAAAAAATATTTATGTTTTTATTTTGAATGTTAAAAAAATATTTACCTCTTTTAATGAATTAATAAATTCAAATATTATATACAGTGATAGTAATTACACAATTAATAATTTGAATAGTTTAAATGTTAATACAAAATTTGTTTTTACGTTAAACGAAAATGATATTTTTTTTATCTCAAATAAAAAATATAGAAAAATAATTTATTGTATTGATTGTAACTTGTGTCAAGATAATTGCCCGATAAACAAAAGTTTATACTCATTTTCGCCAATACGTGAGTTGGAAACACAACTTTTAAGCAATAATAAAATTGTGGATAAAATTTGTACAGGTTGCCATCGATGCGAAAATGTATGTCCAGTAAATATCAATATTTCCGATTTTTTTCTGTTTACTAAGTATAAAGAAATATCATTAAAAGAGAAATATCTGATTTATAAAAATATAAAGAGATATAATTCAAACAAGAAAATGAATAAAAAATAGATGAATAAAGATAAAACAAACAATAGATCTTTTTTTGAAATAGAAATAAAACAAAGGTTAAAAATTTATATAAAATATTTAGCCTTTTTTGTATTTATTTTATCAATTTTTTTCATTTCATTGGCTACGCTTGAATTATTAATTTATTTAAAACCAATTTATAAAATAATTTTTGTTTCATCGTTTCTTTTATTGTTATTGTTTTTGATAATTATCACTATTAAGCGGTTTAAGCCATTATACAATTCAAAGTTCGCTCTAAACAATCAGTTAGGCAAAGAGCTTAAAGAACTCTTCATTAACACGTATCAGCTTATTAAATCAACTAAAAGTGGCAGCTATTCCAGTTTATTAACTCATAAAGCAGTTGAAGAAAGAACAGAAAAAATAACAAATATTACTAATTCAAATACTTATAAAAAATCATTTAATAGAAAGTATTTTAGGTTTTTAATAATGTTTTTTATGGCAATTATCTTTTTTTCGTTGCCGTTTTTTGTAAAGCCATATAAAAATGCTGTTGAAAGAATTTTTGATGTTAATACAGTTTATTCAAAACCATTACCTTATATAGTTAAAATTGAAAACACAAAATTATCAGCATATAAAAATGAATCGTTTAAGTTAATAGTTACAGTTGAAGGCGATGAATTGCCTGCTGAATTATACATTATATCTAATAATACAAAAACAAAATTAAAAAAAGAGACTAATAATAAATATATATATGAATTTGATAATTTAATTAAAGATACTGAATTTCAAATTGTTAATGAAGATTATAAATCAATAGTTTATAAAATAAAACTGATTGAAAAACCAAAGATACTACACTATAAAATAAATGCAACCTATCCTATTTATACTGGAAAAGCGAATGAAGTGTTTGAAAATCAAAGCAATATAATTATTCCACAGGGAACAAAACTTGATTTTGTTTTTATTACTGAAGGTATTGACAACATATTATCAACGTTTGATAACAAGAATAATAAAATACAAATTATTAATAATATAGGTAAAATCAGCTATTACGTTAATAATCAAATAGATATATTGTTTTTGGGCAATAATAATCGTTTACAGCTAAATGATTCTGTAATAATACAGTGTAATGTTATAAACGACAATTATCCTCAATTAAAATTAGATATTATTCAGGATTCTATATATGAAAATATTATATATTTTAATGGTGAAGCGTCTGATGATTATGGTATTAGCAATGTAATTATAAATTATTCTATTTACGATAATGAAGAAAAAGAGATTAAATCAAATATAAAAGTACCATTTATTCTGAATTATACACAAATATCAATTAACGAGATTTTAAACTTAGAAAACATATATATAGAAAAGCCAAGACGTATTGAATTATATTTAGATATATATGATAATGATAAAGTAAATGGAAATAAAAAGATTAGTTCTGCAAAAAAAGTAATAGTATTTAAAACCGAACAAGAAAAGGAAATTGCACAAAACCTTAAAAATGATGAAAATATTTCAAATATAAAGTCGTTGGTAACTGATGCCATTAATATTGAAAAAGAGATAGAAAAAATAAAGAAAAATATTCAACTTAATGCTACAAAAGATTGGAAGACAAATAAGAATTTAGAAGCATTAAAAGATAAGGTTTCGGAGTTAAAAAAGAAAATTGAAGATTTGAACAAAGAAATTAGAAATATTAATAATCAAGAGAATAATGAGAATAAAAAGAAAATAGAAAATGATATAAAGGAAAATTTGCAAAAAGAATTAGATCTTATGATGAAAAGTCTTGAACAAATGTTGAAGGAAAATCAAATGAAAGATATTCAAAAAAAGTTAGATGATATAAAAGAACAAAATAAATTTGTTAAAGAAAATATAGAAAAAAATCTGGAGCAATATAAAAACTTAGAATTTGAAAAGCGATTTGAGCAAAATTTATCTAAACTTAACGATATAATACAAAAGCAAAACAAACTTAACGAAAAACCGATAAATAAAGATAATAAAGCAGAAATATCAAAAGAGCAAGATAATATTAATAAAGATTTTGAGCAGTTTAATAAAGATATGGATAATCTTCGCGATTTGAATAATAAGTTGGAAGAGTCAAATAAACTTATTGACACTAAAAAGGAAGAAGAAAATATTAAACAAAACCTAAAACAAGCTACCGATAATTTAGATAAAAATAAAACATCGAAAGCAAAGGAAAATCAAAAGAGTGCAAAAAGCAAGATGGATGATTTAAAGGAATCATTAGAAAAAAACAAAGAGGAAATTGAAGAAGATAATATTGCCGAAGACATTGATGATGTAAGACATATTTTAGAAAATTTAATTCGTCATAGTTTTAACCAGGAACAATTAATGAAAGAATTTTCTTTTACAAAACCAATAGATCCAAATGTTACAAAAATCATTAAAGAGCAAGTTGGATTGAAAGACAATTTTGAAATAATAAAGGATTCGTTAAACGCAATTGCAAAACGACAACCAGAAGTGCAGAGTTTTATTTTTAAAGAAATTCATTCAATTACGCAAAATTATCAAAAAATATCCGATGCAATGTTTGATAAAAAAATGAATGAAATATTGGTTTTTCAACGATATATTATGACTTCAACAAATAATTTGGCTTTAATGTTAGCCGAGTCGCTTAAAAAAATGAAAGACAAACAAAGCGAAATGAAGTCGAAGTCAAAATCAAAAAAACCTAGTAATAGTACGTGTAATAACCCAGGCAATTCAAAATCAAAAAAAGATAAAAAGGGACCAAATATTGAAAAAATCAGAAAACAACAGGAAGAACTAAATAAGAAAATTGAGAAAAAAGGGCAAAATATAGGCAAGAAAAATAGCGGAAGTGAGGGGCAAGGCGAAAATGAAGAATTAGCAAGATTAGCTGCACAACAGGAAGCTATTAGAAGAATGTTGCAACAATACTTAGATGATATTAAAAAAAATGGTGAAATTTCGGATGGCAAGTTAGAAAAAATGATGAGCGAAATGGAAAAAACCGAGAAAGAAATTGTAAACAAAAATATAAATAAAAACACTTTAAAAAGGCAACAAGACATTACTACTCGACTACTTGAGTCGGAAAAAGCACTAATGGAAAGAGAAAAAGAAGATAAACGAGAATCAAAAGAGGCTAAACAGATAATATCAAATTCGGCTCAATATTTAGATTTGTTGAAAAAATCAAAGAAAAATCAGCAGGAAATTTTAAAAAGAGTACCATTATCGTTAAAATTTTATTATAAAGATAAAGTTTCGAAATATTTTCTTAAATTTGAAGAGAAGTAAACATTTTAATTATGAAACAAGCCATATAAAGTAAATATAAAATGATAACAATTATTTGGCGAGTTCCATACGACAATATAATAAAATAAAAACGATGGTATGAAAACAGAATTAGTTAGCTCAACCGAAGCATTATTTGAAATTGAAAATATTGTTCAAGAATTATTGAATGATGGTTTAATTAATGATGCACAATTTGGAACTATTTTAGTTTGTTTAAACGAAGCAATATCAAATTCTATTGAGCATGGCAACGAATTTGATGATAAAAAGAAGATTGAATTTGAATATTTTTTTATGGATAATCAAATTGTGTTTACAATATCTGATAAGGGAAAAGGTTTCGATTTTGAAAAATATTTAAAACAAGATGTTGATAATAATAAAACTGGAATTTTATCAATGTCAATTTTAGCAGATGGATTAGCATATTTTAATAATGGGCGACAAGTAGAATTGAGATTTGAATTATCAAACACTGTATATAAATTAGATATTTTAAGACAGCAAAGTATTAAAAATAGATACTCACAAACAAAAACAAATTCTATAAAAGTTAAAAAAGATGCCTAATAAAATTTCATTTTTTGTTGAAGATATTAAATTTCGATTTTCGGAAAAGAAGAAAATTAAGGAGTGGATATCAAATTCAATTATTTCGGAAGGGAAAATATTAAAAGATATTTCAATAATTTTTTGTTCAGATGAATACCTATTAAAGATGAATAATGAGTATTTAAAACACGATTTTTATACCGACATTATTACATTTGATTATACTGAAGGAGAAGAAATTTCAGGCGATTTGTTTATTAGTATTGATAGGGTTAAAGATAATTCAAAAGAGCAAAAAGTTGTTTTTGAAGAAGAATTAAACAGGGTTATGATTCATGGTGTTTTGCATTTGTGTGGATATAAAGATAAGACAAAAACCCAGGAAGTTGAAATGCGTGCTAAAGAAAATATTTATTTGAATTTATACACTAATTGATCGATTTTTCAGCTTGTTATAAAAATGTTTCACGTGAAACATTTTTATAACAAGCTGAAAATAAAAAATATATCTAAGATATTTAATTAAAAAAGATGTTTGAAAAGTATAATGTTATTGTAGTTGGTGCCGGTCATGCCGGATGCGAAGCTGCCGTTTCGGCGGCACGAATGGGTTCAAAAACCTTGCTTATTACAATGAACATTGAAACAATTGCACAAATGTCGTGCAACCCTGCAATGGGTGGAATTGCAAAGGGTCAGTTGGTTCGTGAAATTGATGCTTTGGGCGGGCAAAGTGCTATTGTAACCGATAAAACAATGATTCAGTTTCGTATGTTGAATCGCTCAAAAGGACCGGCTATGTGGAGTCCACGAGCACAATCTGATAAACATAAATTTTCGCTTGAATGGAAAAATATTATCGAAAATACAAATGATCTAGATTTGTGGCAAGATACTGTTGTTGATTTAATTGTAGAAAATAATACTATTAAAGGCGTTGTTACAAATAATAAATTGAAAATTTTTTCAGATGCAGTAATATTAACAAATGGGACTTTTTTAAATGGATTAATTCATATTGGTGAAGTTTGCTACAAGGGAGGCAGAATAGGAGAACCACCAGCTGAGGGTTTAACAGCTTCGCTTAACAAATTAGGGTTTTTGTCGAGTAGATTAAAAACAGGCACTCCTGTAAGGATTGATGGCAAATCAATTGATTTTTCAAAGCTTGACGAGCAAAAAGGTGATGAGGATCCTTGCAGATTTTCTTATACCGATACTCCAATTTTGCAAGATCAAAAAAGTTGTTTTTTAGCATACACCTCCGAAGAAGTTCATGATATTTTAAAGGAAGGTTTTGAAAAATCTCCATTATTTACAGGAAGAATTAAAGGAATAGGTCCTCGTTATTGCCCATCAATTGAAGATAAAATAGAAAGATTTTCGGATAAACTTCGTCATCAACTTTTTTTAGAACCAGAAGGACGGGAGAGTAATATTTATTATTTGAATGGGTTTTCATCATCATTGCCAATTGAAATTCAATTTAAAGCATTAAAAAAAATTAAAGGTTTTGAAAATGCCAAGATTGTAAAACCTGGATATGCTATTGAGTATGATTTTTTTCAACCAACGCAACTTAAACACACATTAGAAACAAAAATAGTTGAAAATTTGTTTTTTGCAGGGCAGATAAACGGAACTACAGGTTATGAAGAAGCAGCAGCTCAAGGGTTATTAGCCGGAATTAATGCTCATCAAAATATAAATAAAAAAGAAAATATAATTTTAAAAAGAACAGAATCGTATATTGGTGTTTTAATTGATGACCTAGTTACCAAAGGAGTTGATGAACCTTATCGAATGTTTACCTCAAGAGCTGAATATAGAATTTTGCTAAGACAAGATAATGCTGATTTTCGATTATCGCCAATTGGTAATAAAATAGGATTAATTGATAATAAAAGAATAGAGAGAATAAATGAAAAATACCGAAAATGTAATTTAATGATTGAGTATTTAAAAACCGAATCGATAAATCCAAATGAGATAAATCCATTTTTGGTTAAAAACGACACAGCAGAAATATTACAAAAAACAAAACTATACAATTTAATTTTGCGACCACAAATTCAATTACAATCTCTTTGCCAATATTTTGATGTTTTGAATAATTATGTTTTAAACAATTCGATTACTTTTGAAGAGATAGAGGAAGTTGAAATAATGATTAAATATGAAAGTTATATTTTGAAGGAATATGAAATGGCTCAAAAGATTGATAAATTTGATGAAATTGTTTTATCTCCTGATATAGATTATTTTTCTTTTTCATCAATTTCGTGGGAGGCACGAGAAAAGTTGAATATAATTAAACCAAGAACTATAGGGCAAGCTGCAAGAATAAGTGGAGTTACTCCTTCGGATATTTCTGTATTGTTAATTTATTTTGGAAGATAAAATTTAACTAATATATTTGGAACAATTATTGTTCAACTATTTTATTTATTTTAAGTTTTTGTTTTCAATATTTTAAATTATAAATTTTTACCACTAAGACACTAAGAACACTAAGATGCACTAAGAAATATAAAATAGAGGTCTCCGTGTTTCTTCGTTTTCTCTGTATCGCCGTGTTAATATTGTTCTTTTAATTATTCTGCAATACAATGAACCTGCAATTTTTATGTGCATGAAAATCAACACAATACAAAGCAAGGATAAAATATGTCAAACTAAAACGATTTAGATTGGAATTGATTTTTAAGATAATTGAACTCAAAAAATCTGAGATCGTTGCTTAAAATAAAACAAATTTTACACAATATAAAACACTGAAAATGAGATTTATATGAAAAACATCTTCAATTATAACATAAAAGGTTCTCTTTTTTTAATAGTTTCTATTTTATTTTTGATAATAGGAATTAACGATAATTATTTTTTTGAATCATCAAATAATAATATTTTATCGGTACAAGAAAAAATACAAAAGCGATCCATAGAAAGAGAAAAACATTTAGAAAAATCAATAAATCAAATAGTTGAAAAAGTAAATCAAAATGTTGATTTTAAAACTTTAAATAATTTATGCCGCGAAAATCATTATTCAAAAGATAGAACGGTTTTCCTTTTTTATAAAAATAATACTTTACATTATTGGTCATCGAATAGGGTACCTGTTTCAAATATTTTTGATTCTGTTTTTTTGAGCAAAAATTTTGCTTTGTTGAAAAATGGTTGGTATCAAATTTATTGTGTTTCGAAATTGGATTATAAAATTGTTGGATTAAGTTTGGTGAAAAATAACTATCCTTATGAAAATCAATATTTGGATAATAGTTACGAAAGTTCTTATAATTTATCGGAAAATGTAAAAATATCTTTTGAAAAAGGAAAATACAATATTTACAATTCAAGTAATAAATTTTTGTATTCTATAAATATTGATGAAGTTGAACAAAAATCAGATTTTGCTACAATTAGAATATTGTTTTTTTATTTATTGCATTTTGTGTTTTTAATTTTGTCGTTTCAACTTTTAGTATTAAAAAGAATTTCTTCTTTAAAAATTAGAAATATTTGTTCTTCCTTTGTTGTGATTTCAATAATTGCATTTAGACTGTTTTCTTTCATTTATAAATTCCCAGCAAATATTTATCAAACGAAATTATTTAGCCCAATTTATTATGCTTCATCTTTTTGGCTACCATCTTTGGGCGATTTATTAATAAATTCATTGTTTTTATTATTAATAATATTTTTTATTAAGAAAAATATAAAAAAGGGTTCAATAATCAACATAAAAAATATTAACAATAAATTGATTAAAATACTTTTAACCATAGTATTAATTGGATTTCAAGTCATTATTTTTAATTATTTAATTGTTTTAATCGAAGGTTTAATTATTGATTCAACAATTTTATTGAGCCTAGAAAATATTTTTGACTACTCGATTTTAAGCTATTTATGTTTTTTAATTATTGGAATAATGATATTAATTTTTATATTAATTTCATTTTCAATTAATAGTTTTATCAATAAATTATTTAACAAAAAATGGATTTTATTAACAATTTATACAGTTTTGGGATTTATTTGCGGTTATATAATATACAGATATTCAAGCAATAATGATTTATACTTGTTTTTAGTTTTATACCTTTTGTTAATTTTATATTTTACTATAAAAAAAATAAATATTATTTCAATAAAAGTAATTTTTTCTTTATTGGTGTTATCTTCTTTGTTTGCAACAACAATTATAAATAAATTTTATGATTTTAAAGAGAAGGAATCGAGAAAATTATTAGCCTCAAAAGTTAGTTTGCAACACGATCCTATTACCGAATTTCAATTAAACGAAATTTGTGATAAAATTAGCAAGGACGAGAAAGTAAAATTATTTTGTAAAAAATTAAGTAAAAATGAAACTAAATTAATTGAATATATAAACAAAGTGTATTTTAACGATTTAACTCAACAGTATAAATTAAATATAACATGTTGTTTGTTAAATCAAATGTTAATAATTCAACCACAAAATTATAATATAAATTGCTCCGATTATTTTAATAATAAAATCCAGACTGTTGGTCAATTAACTCAATATGATAATGTTTGGTTTATGAATTATAATAACGGAATGTTGAGTTATTTAACAAAAGTTGAGGTTCAAATTGCTGAAAAATTAAAAAATGTTTTTATTTTTATTGAGTTAGATTCAAAATCGTATATTAATGATAATGGTTATCCGGAGTTATTAATTGATAAAAATATTAAGACTCAAAATATTGATTTTGCTAATTATTCTTACGCAAGATATATTAATGATGAGCTTGTAAATCAATATGGTAAGTTTTATTATAGTTCGAAATTTTCAAATTATAAAATCGTCAATAAGGAGCAAATATTTGTTAATATTGATGGATATAATCATTTATTTTATTTTATAAACAACAATGAAACAATAATATTAAGCAAACGCAATCAAAGTTTTTTTGAAAAAATTGCACCAGTTTCATTCTTTTTTGTTTTTTACGGTTTGTTAATAATTTTAATATTATTATTTACAATTAATATATTAAAAATTAGGGATAAAAAACTAACCTTTCAATCACAATTACAGTTGGTTATGACTATAATAATAGTTGTATCTTTTGCATCTATTTGTTATGTTACAATAACATATTTTGTTAAATTTAACATAAATAAAAATTCAGATTTTGTAACCGAGAAAGCTCATTCGGTAATGATTCAATTGGAAGAAAAACTTTACAATGAAGAAATATTTAAGGTTGAAACAAACAGTATATTAAATACAACAGTTAATCAACTGTCGGGAATATTTTTTACTGATATTAATGTTTATAATCCTGAAGGTTTTTTATTGGCAACTTCGCGACCTCAAATTTACCAACAGGGTTTGATATCCGATAAAATGAATATCAAGGCGTTAGACGATTTTAGGTTTAACAAAAAAACTATTTATTTTCACGATGAACGAATTGGAAGACAAAAATATTGGTCGGTATATATGCCATTTAGAAATAAAAACGGACAGATAATTGCATATATAAATTTGCCGTATTTTGCTAAACAAAATGAGCAAAATAGGGAGATTTCATCATTTTTAATTGCATTTTTAAGTGTTTATGTTTTAATAATATTTTTGGCAATATTTGTTGGTTTATTTTTGGCAAATGTAATTACAAAACCATTAAAATTGATGCGTGAAAAGATTGGAAAAATCAAACTGATGGGTAAAAATGAAAAAATCGACTGGACTTCGAAAGATGAGATTGGCAATTTGGTTGAGGAATATAATAGAATGGTTGATGAATTAAATAATAGTGCCGAACTTTTGGCAACAAGCCAAAGGGAGCTTGCATGGCGCGAAATGGCTCGTCAGGTGGCACATGAAATTAAAAACCCTCTTACACCAATGAAACTTAGTGTTCAATTATTGCAACGTTCGTGGAACGATAAAGCTCCGGATTATAACGAACGAATGAAACGTTTTACAAAAACTATTGTTGAGCAAATTGATACTTTGTCGGATATTGCTTCTTCGTTTTCCGATTTTGCTAAGATGCCTCAAGGTAATTATTCTGTTGAAGATTTAGGATTAATAACATCTTCTGTAATTGAGCTTTTTAAAGATCAAAATGCAAATATTTATATACACAAATCAGATATTGAATACCCGGTTTATGTTGATAAAAATCAATTAATCAGAGTTTTAAATAACTTAATTCGTAATTCCGTTCAATCGTTTAAAAATATTAAGAAAGGCAATATAAATATTTATATTGAAAACAGAGATGAGGACTACTGGTTGCTTAAAGTAGAAGACAATGGCGACGGAATTGCAGAAGATCTAAAACATAAGATTTTCGCACCAAATTTTACCACCAAATCGGGAGGAATGGGTTTAGGTTTGGCAATGGTGCATAATATTATAATTGGCTTTGGTGGCGATATTTGGTTTGAATCGGAAGAGGGAAAAGGCACTACTTTTTATATTACAATTAAGAAATATAAGGAGTAATATTATCAATTTTGGAACTGGAAACAAACATACTTACACTACATTAAAGAGTTATTAGGGCATAAAAGCAGCAAGACTACAGAAATTTACACCCATGTGAGTAATAAGCAATTACAAAAAATACGTTCGCCCTTTGATGATTTGTAATTTTTGTTATTTTTTTAACAATTGAATTAAATTTATTTATTACTTTTACAGCATAAAGCAATAAAAAATAAAACGCAATTTAGTTGCGACAAGCCACTAAGAAATATATTGCTTGTGAAAGTTTTATTGCGAGTATAAACTAGTTATGCGCCACTTATACAACAACAGTAGGCTCCGAATGAAACAAATTGTATTGTTTAGTTTGATTTTATTGACTTGTGATTTATTTGGCCAAAAAATTGATACAATTGACCTAAGACTCTATTACGGAGAGTTTGTAGGAGGATTTAGTATTTACGACTTAACGACTGATAAATACATTCAATACAACTCTGAGCATTGTAAAAAAAGGTTTTCTCCTTGCTCAACGTTTAAAATTCCAAACTCATTGATTGGATTGGAAACGGGAGTGATCGCCGATACAGGATTTGTTATAAAATATGATTGCAATCTACATCCAAAGGATTCGTTTCTATTGGCAAATGAACCATTCAAATATTGGTATCAAGATTTGTCCTTAAAAAAAGCAATGAAATTTTCTTGTGTTTGGTATTATCAAGAGTTAGCCCGACGAGTTGGACAAGAGCGAATGAGAAAAATGGTTAATACTTTGGATTACGGCAATAATGATATATCAAGCGGATTAGATACTTATTGGCTATGTGGTTCAATCCAGATTTCAATTAACGAGCAGATTGAATTTTTAAAGAGATTATATTTGCATAAATTGCAAGGATTTTCTGACAAGAATATTGATGCTGTAAAGAGTATAATGCTTTATGAGACAACATCTGATTATATATTATATGGAAAGACTGGTGGTGGGGATTGTTGGGATAACAAAGTAATCGGTTGGTATGTTGGATTTGTAGAAACAAAATCGGGAACAAAGATATTTGCAATGAATATAATTGTTAATAATTTTAGCGATTTAAAGAATAATTTTAGGATTGAGTTGACAAAAGAAATATTGAAAGAATTGAAAATTATAAAAATAAGCGGCACATAACAGAGGCTATACAAAATAAGGGTTTAAGAGGTTTTCGGTCATTTTGCTCGCATCAAAAGTAACAAAGTTTGATAGTTTTAAAGCTCCGATTTCACTTACTTTGCATAGCCCCGGACGTTAGCAAACATATTAAAAGAGACATCTATGAATAGAATTTTATTGACTATATTAATTTTAGCCAGTTTTTTAAACTCAAGAGGACAGGTGAGGTATTCTTTTACCCTAACATCGGAATATTTCAATGAGATATTCTTATATCAATCCGAAATGAAAGCCAATAAGTCATTTGAATATTTTGTTATTCAGGGAATCACTCATTCCGATTCCGAAATGTATCAATATGTTTTTGTGGAAAATTTAATAGCAAAGTTTTTTGCAAAACATCTTTTAACACAAAAAACTTACTAAAATGTAAACAATATGAAAACAAAATTAATTTTTCTAGCAAATTTAATATTAACAATTAATATTATTTTTGCACAAGATTCACTGCCATATTTAGGACAAACTCCACCTAGTTCAATTCCGGAAAGATTTGGTCCAGATTATCTACATTCAGACAACACCTGGTCTTGGATGGGATCTCCTACCTTTTCATTGGATGGAAAAGAAATGTATTATAGTAAATATCTGAATAATTACGATCAAGTTAAAATGTATATTATGAAAGATATTGATGGTGTTTGGACGACACCACAAGTACCTGATTTTGTTGGAAATACACCAACCGACGACCCATTTTTTTTCAAAGACAACAACAATATATATGTAAAAAGAGACGTAACAAATTCCAACAATTTTCAAATTTATATAATCCAACGCAATGGCAATACATGGAATCCAGCCCAACTTATTGCTATACCCTACAATAATTCATTAGGGTCAATATCAAATTTCTCCATTACTAACGATTCTACGTTTTATTTTACCCTTCATACGGCACAAGGCGCTTTTATTTACAAATCAAAATTGGTTAATGGGTTTTATTCAGCTTATGAAATACTTCCAAATCAAATAAATTCTTACAATTGCTCTTCTCCATTTATTGAAAAAGATGAAAAATATTTGATTTTTGAATCGGAAAGACCTGGTGGTTATGGTTCAAGCGACTTGTATATTTCATTCAAAAACAATGATAATTGGAGTTTCCCGATAAATTTAGGAAGTCAAATTAATAGCTCCTCATGGGAATATGCTCCTAAAATAACTCCTGACGGACAATATTTGTTTTTTTGTTCTAAAAGAGCCGGAGATATTAACAGCAATGCTTACTGGGTTGATGCTGACATAATTGACCAGTTAAATCCGTTTGCTGGTATTTCCAATAATTGCAACAATCATTATTCATTTTCAGTATTCCCGAACCCGTTCAATGATAAAATCTCCATTGGCGGCATCGAAAATCAAGTTGTAGATATTACTATTTACAATGTACTGGGAGAATTGGTATGGAAAAAAAGAAATGTAGAAAGCGGATACAATTTTGACCTAAGCTTTCTAACAAACGGTTTTTATGTGGTTAACATTTCTGGTTCAAAAGCGACAGAGCAGCATAAACTTTTAAAAAAGTAAACGTCAATCGTGAATTTAAAATCATAGAAAATCATTCACAAACAAAACATACCGCTGTCCGTCAGACTGTCTAAAAACCCCAATTACCTATTTTAATTAAAAGTTTGAATATT
>CAZRCF010000017.1:0-4959 GCA_964598505.1 uncultured Lentimicrobiaceae bacterium
GCCAGCACAATTAAATAATATTAATAGTATTGAACCACAAAATATTTCTAATAACAAACCGACATCGGTAAAACTTTAAAATTGCTACCTAATGTATCTACGATTAGGCGTGGTGGAACTTCTTTAGATCCAGTTTATAGAGGATTTCGCGGTAGCCAATTATTAGTTTTAACTGCCGATGGAATTCAAATTGAAGGCGGTTGTCCAAATAGAATGGATCCAGTAACATCGCATATTGATGTTGATGAAATTTCAAAACTGAGTTGGGTTAAAGGTAGCAATATGTTGCAATTTGGTTCGGCAATTGGTGGTGTTTTAGTTCTAAATACTTATCAACCAGTTGCTTTTGAAAAATGGACATTAAAAACAAAAATTAAAAGTAGTTATGAAAGTAATTATAATGGTTTTAATAATTCAATTTCATTAAACGGTGGTAATAAAAAAGTATTTTTTCTTTTTTCGGCAGGCAATAAAAATTATGGAAATTATACCGATGGAAGAGGTGAAGTAATAAAATCATCGTTTCAAAAAAACTATTATACTTTAAAAACAGGTTTTAATATCAACTCATTAAATACTATTCGCATTAATTATAGTCGTTCAGAAGCTCGTGATGTACTTTTTCCTGCCTTACAAATGGACGAAAATCATGATTTTACCGATATATTTAATATTTCTTTCAACAGAAAATTAAAAAAGGAATTAACAGATGATTTTTTTGCAAATATTTATCATGTTCGTGTAAATCATCTTATGGATAATAGCCATCGCCCTCAGTATTCGCAGATAGTTCCTCCACTCACAGGCAAAATGCAAGCAGTATCAGAAGTTGATGCCTTTACAACAGGATTAGTAATTAAAAAAAGATATAATTTTAAAAAAGTAAATGGAATTATTGGGATAGATATTGTTCAAATTGATAAAAGTGGTTTTAGAGATAGGAAAATGATAATGACAATGAACGGTTTAACCACAGAATCATTAAAAAAAGATAATTTATGGCAAAATGCTTGTATTAGAAAAGGTGCTGTTTTTGGGAACTTAAAGTATGTTTTTTTAAAAAATCCGACTTTTAAAGAAAATTATATTTCTTTTAATATACGATATGATTATGCACAAAACTTTTCGGCAGATACATTTTTATTAAACAAAAATAATGAATTATTTTTTAGTAATAAAATATATACAAATCACCTTTTTAGCTTTGGTGGAGAGTATTATTTGAAAATTAAAGATATAAGCTTAACTTTTGGTTTATCAAGAACAATGCGGCACGGAAATATGAACGAACTATATATTAAACGAATGCCTGTAGCTTTTGATAATTACGATTATCTTGGAAATCCAGCTTTGAAACCTGAGATAAACAATCAAATTGATTTTAGTTTAAAATATTTTTCAAAAAATAATTTCTATATAGCTTGTAATCTTTTTTCTTCGTTAGTTCAAGATTATATAGGTTCGCAAATTTTACCACCAAGTGTAATAAATGCAGCATCAATGGGCGTTTTGGGAGTAAAACAATTTAATAATATAGGTAATGCACATTTTTACGGTGGCGAATTATTAATAAATTCTCCCGAAAAATATCCTTTTGAAATTAAAGCATCAACAGGTTATACTTATGCTTATATTAATGAAGCTACAAAATATTTATTCTCTAATAATCAGGTTGTTGGCAACGAAATTATTAAAAACGATCCATTACCCGAAATTCCTGCAATGAATACATTATTTACGTTTTTATATAAATTTAATAAGCCAAAAATTCAACCAAAAATTGATATTATTTACACATTACCACAAAATTTTGTATCAAAAGCTAATTACGAAAGCACAACACCCGATTATATGTTGTTGAAATTTAGTATTATGTATAGTTTTAAATCATTTTTATTACTAAATATTGGAGTAAATAATATTTTAAATGACGATTATTACGAACATTTAAACAGAAGAGTAATTTCAACAAATCCAAGCGAAAAAATAAAACTATATGAACCAGGACGTAGTTTTTTTGTAAATTTATCGTTGAATTTTTAATTTATCTATTATGAATAAAATGTTTTCTATTTTTTTATTTGCTTTGATAATATTATCAAGTTGCAAAAAAGACAAACCTATTGAAGAAATTGAAATTGAAAATGGAAAAATTAAGATTAATTTTTTACATACAATTAATAATCAGCCGATACAATTAAATACAAATATATATATAAATGAAGCCGGAAATCACTATGAAATAAGCGATTTAATGTATTTTATATCCGATTTAACTTTATATCCACATAATGGAAATTCAATTTTAATTGATGATTGGAAAGCAATACATTACATTGATATTCATATACCTACAACTCTAATATGGGAAGTTTATGATAAAATACCTACTGGCTTAATTGATTCAATTTCGTTTATTTTTGGATTAAATGAAAGCAGAAATCAGCCATTTATTTTTGTAAATCCACCCGAATCGAATATGTTTTGGCCCCAAATATTGGGCGGAGGATACCATTATATGATGATAAATGGTAAATGGATTAACCAAAATGATACAGTTTATCCTTTTAATTTCCATATAGGAATAGGGCAAAATTATACCGATACAATTAATTTTAATACAAGTACAATAACAGGATTTGTACAAAATTATTTTAAAGTAACATTACCAACCTCAAATTTTACAATTTCGAAAAATGTTACAACCAATATAACTTTAAATATGGCTGTTGAAAGTTGGTTTAAAACGCCACATATTTGGGATTTTAACTATTGGGGCGGAGATGTTATGCAAAAACAGCGTGCACTGCAAACAATAAAGGAAAACGGTGCCGATGTGTTTAGTGTTGTTAGTATTTCAAAATAATATTGCTAACTAATTATTATATTTATTTTAAATCCGCAAGTCATCTGATGACTAATTGAATATCAGCTATTTAATTGCAATATCGAATTTTAAGTCATCTGATGACTATCTGTATATTAGTATTGTTATTGCGAAATTTAGGATTTATTTTTCTATTTCAAACAAGAAATTTAATTTTAAAGAAGTTAATTTATTTTTTTAAGCAACAAAAAATTATATGTGAAAAAAATATTTTTGAAATAGTGTTTTTAAATAATTATCTTTGCAAAAAAATAGTTTGAAACAGCGGTTATATAAAATAATGAGATACTTTTTATTATTACTCTTTTTGGGGTATTATGGGAGTATAACATTATTTAAACATCCTCATATCATAAATGGCGTTACCATTGTTCACTCTCATCCTTTTAATTCAGGAATTGGTGAAAATTCTTCAAATCATAATCATACTACAAATGGTTACATAATTATTCAGTTATTATCTGATTTTTTATTTACTTTAGTATTTTTAGCATTTTTAATAGAAGCTACAAAAGTATTATTAAGAAAATTTGATGCACTAAAGAATGATGAGAATTTCTCCAACTTAACCTTTTTATGCTCGAATGGGTTACGAGCTCCACCAATTAAATACACTTACTAATTGATAAAATTTGATTTTATCTAAATTTTCGTAGATATTGTTTGCTTTCAATAATTTGGTTGCAAACTAATAATTGTGTATTTAAAACCTTAAAAATGAATAAATTAATAATGTTTTGCATAGCTGCATTAGTTTTTGTGGCATGTAATAATAATAATAATCAAACAAAAGAAACTGGTGATTATAAAGTTAATAAAGATACTATTACCATAGACGATAATTCGCCAATACTTAAAAAACTTGTAACTCAAAAAGTAAACACAAAGGTGTATTCGTTTGAATTGACTACATCTGGTACAGTAAAAGCAATTCCTAATAATTATGCATTAGTTGCTGCTCCATTTGCAGGTCGAATAACCAAGTCGTATGTTCGCTTGGGACAAGAGGTAAATGCAGGCACTCCAATTTTTGAAATTTGCTCTCCTTCCTATTATGAAACAGGGAAAGCATATTATCAGTCAAAAGAAGAGATGGATTTAGCAAATAAAAATCTAAAAAGACAAAAGGATTTGCTCAGCAAAGGCGTTGGAGTTCAAAAGGATTTAGAAGAAGCAGAGGTAAATTATGCTATTAAAAAGAAAGATTATGAAAATGCTTTAGCTAGTCTTAAAGTTTTTCAAGTTAATCCATCCGATTTAGTATTAGGTCAGCCTTTAATAGTTCGTTCTCCAATAAAAGGAAGAATTGTAGAAAATAATATTGTAATTGGTCAATATGTAAAAGAAGATTCCGATCCAATAGCAACGGTTGCAGAACTTAGCAAGATTTGGGTTGCAGGGCAAGTAAAAGAAAAAGATATTCGTTATATAAACGATAACGCAGAGGTAGAAATAATGTTAATATCTTTTCCCGAAAAAATTATCAAAGGAAAGATTTATCACATCAATTCAATTATTGATGAGGATACAAGATCTGTTCAGGTACTTATCGAATGTGATAATAAAGATAAAATTATGAAGCCGGGAATGTATGTTACTGCAAAATTTATTCATAATATTGAAAATTCGATTGTGATTCCTTCAAAAGCAGTATTTCAGATGGATGATGCTAGTTATGTTTTTATTTTAATTGGGAATAACAAATATCTTAAACGAAAAATAGAAATATTAACTGAAGATAAAAATAGCATAATAGTTAAGTCTGGTTTACAAGCAGGTGATGAAATAATTGTAAACGGTGGTTTTTATTTACTTGAAGAAAAATAAACAGACATGAAAAAAATTATTAGTATATCGGTACTAAACCGATGGATAATGTTAGCTCTGTTTATTTTATTGGGCTTTTTTGGATATTACTCATGGAAACAACTTGCCATTGATGCTTATCCCGATATAGCAGATGTAACAGTACAGGTAATTACGCAGGTTCCTGGTTTAGCTGCCGAAGAAGTTGAACAACAAATTGCAATTCCTATTGATAATGCAACAACATTAATACTTTTTCTATCTGT
>CAZRCF010000017.1:4969-7778 GCA_964598505.1 uncultured Lentimicrobiaceae bacterium
TGAGCGAGTTCTTAATGGAATGCCCGGTTTAGTTACTATGCGAAGCAGAAATACTTTTGGAATTTCATCAATATTGCTTGTTTTTGAAGATGGTATTGATGACTATTGGGCTCGTCAACGTGTACAAGAGCGATTAGCAGATGTTGAACTTCCATTTGGTGCAACACCTGGTTTAAATCCTTTAACTTCACCAACTGGTGAAATTTATCGTTATATTCTTGAAAGTAAAAATCATGATTTAAGGGAACTAACCGATTTAAACAAATGGGTAATAATACCTAGTTTGAAACAAGTTACAGGAGTAGCAGATGTAAGTAATTTTGGAGGAATAACAACTCAATTTCAAATTGAACTTAATCCAACTAAACTTGAACAATATAAATTGTCGCTTTCTGATGTAACCGATAATATTGAAAAAAATAATGCAAATGCCGGTGGTAGTATGCTTAATCATGGCGATTTGAGCTATGTTATAAGGGGCATTGGCATTGTAAAAGATTTAGACGATTTAGGTAAAATTGTAGTAAAAACAGAAAAAGGAGTACCTATTTATTTAAATGATTTAGGCACTTTAAAATATGGCACACTCGAACGAAAAGGAGTTATAGGTTATACTGATAAAAAAAGAGATTATTCTGAAAGTGTTGAGGGAATTGTACAGTTGCTTAGAGGTCAAAATCCCTCCACGGTATTAGAAGGAATTCATAAGAAAGTTGATGAATTAAATAACACAGTTCTTCCTAAGGGTGTTGTAATTCATCCATTTATGGATAGAACAAACTTAGTTGAAACTACACTTGGCACTGTTTCGCACACGTTACTTTTTGGGATGTTATTAGTTCTTTTTATTTTAATTCTGTTTTTGGGAAGCTGGCGAGGAGCATTAATTGTAGCTATTACAATACCTCTATCACTGCTAATTTCTTTTATTCTAATGCATTTTACTAATATTCCTGCCAATCTACTTTCGCTCGGAGCAATAGACTTTGGAATAATAATAGAAGGTGCAATAATTACAATGGAAACAATTTTAAAAAAGCGTGAAGATCATCCCGATATAAGACTTGAACCTGTTTCGATAATTGAAAGGGTTTTTGAAGTAGCTAAACCTGTTTTTTTCTCAACAATTATCATAATTACTGCATACCTACCGCTTTTTGCATTTGAACGAATTGAAAGAAAGCTTTTTACGCCTATGGCTTTTACATTGGGTTTTGCTTTAATTGGTGCATTAATGGTTGCTTTATTTTTAATTCCCGGATTAACCTATGCCATTTATCGTAAACCACAAAAAACTTATAAAAATAAGTGGCTTGAAAAGATAACTGTAAAATTTTCAAATCATACTCAATTAATACTAAATAAACCTAAAAAAATATTTTTGCCATTAATATTCATTATTATTACATCTGTAATTTTATCTATAACTGTTGGTAAAGATTTTTTGCCAAATTTAGATGAAGGCTCACTTTGGTTACAGGTTCAATTACCACCCGGCATTACTCTTGAAAAAGCCAAAGAGATGAACGACACGTTAAGAAATCATATTATTAAATATGATGAAGTAACTTATGTAATGACTCAAACAGGTAGAGACGATGCTGGTACAGAGCCTTTCTCAAAATCGCATGTTGAAAGTTCAATTGGTTTAAAACCATACAATGAATGGAAAAACGGTAAAACAAAAAATGACCTGATTACTGAATTAAAACAAGATATTGAAAAAATGCCTGGTTATACTGTTGGGTTTTCACAACCGATTATTGACATGGTCATGGATCAAATGGCAGGATCTCATAGCGATTTAGCAATAAAAATTTTTGGCAGTGATATAAAAGAAACTCGTAGAATTACCGAAGATGTTTTACGTACAATCAAGAAAATTGATGGTGCCGAAGATTTAATCATTGACCAAGAACCACCTGCACCACAATTGGTAATAAATGCCGACAGAGATAAAATAGCAATTTATGGTTTAAATGTTTCAGATGTTGCTGAACTTATCGAAGTAGCGGTTGGAGGTAAAGCAATATCACAAATATTTATCGAAAATAAGATTTATGATATTACTTGCCGTTATGAGGAAGAAAGTAGAAATACACCCGAAAAAATAGGCAACTTAATGCTAACCTCATCTACAGGAGTTAAAATACCTTTATCGCAAGTTGCTGAAGTTAAATTAACTACAGGAGCAAGCACAATTGCAAGAGAAATGAATAAACGATATATTGCAGTTAGCGTTAATCTGAGAGGTAAAGACCTTACCTCCTTTTTAAAAGAGGCAAAAGAAAAGATAGAAAAGGATGTTAAATATGATCATGAAAAATATAGTATACAATGGGGAGGTCAATTTGAAAATCAAAACCGAGCTTATTCACGATTAGCTATGATTGTTCCGCTTGCATTAGCAATAATGTTTCTCTTACTTTTCGGAGCTTTTGGTAAATTAAGGCAAGCTGCTATTCTAATGGGGATAATTCCATTGGCATTGTTTGGTGGTATGATTGCATTAAATGTAAGAGGAATGACATTGAATGTATCCTCTGCTGTTGGTTTTATAGCTTTATTTGGAGTTTCTATTCAAAATGGAGTGATTATTTTTTCACGAATTAATAGCTTGAGAAAACATGGAATGCTTTTAAAAGAAGCAGTTATTGCTGGGGCACGACATTGTTTTCGACCAGTAATTATGACAGCAACAGTTGCAATAGTTGGATTATTTCCAGCATCTATTTCAACAAATATTGGCTCAGATGTTCAGCGTCCGCTTGCAACAGTAATTGTTTACGGATTGCTTTTTGCTACTATT
>CAZRCF010000017.1:7788-18410 GCA_964598505.1 uncultured Lentimicrobiaceae bacterium
AATATTAAGTGACCAAACAAGAATAGAGGGTTTATTTTCGATTTCTTCTATTATTTCACTATATGTTTTGCCAGCTCTTTATTACATGATAGAAAAACGCTGGGGAAAGGAGAATATAAACAATGATTAATAAACATATTTTTAGAGGTATAATGAAATTTGGACTAAGTTTAATTTTTATTTTACTCATTTCAGGTTCCGCATTTTCACAAATAGATACATCTTTCAATCATATTAACTTGACTTATAAAGATTATATGAAAATGGTAGTTAGCCGTAACCTTGGGTATGCTGCTGAAAAATATAACTTAAATATTGCAGAGGCAAAAATTAAAGCAGCAAAAGTGTTTCAAAATCCAACCATAGCTATTGATTGGTCTGGAAACAAAGAGAACAATTCTATTAATGGATATTCAATTTCGACTGAGATTTCTAAAACTTTTGAGTTAGGTCAAAAACGAAAGGCACGAATTAATTTGGCTAAAAGTGAAAACACTCTTGCATTAGCTCAATTTAATGATTATTTTCGAAATTTACAAGCAGATGCAACTCTCGATTATCTTTTAGCTTTAAAACAAAACTCCCTATTTGAAGTAATGCTTAATTCTTATCAAATGATTAAAGAACTATCTGATGCTGATAGTATTCGATTAAGTCTTGGCAGCATAAAAGAAATTGATGCAATACAGAGCAAAATAGAGTCTGGAGTAGTGCTAAACCAACTCCTGCAAATTGGTGCTGACAGAAAAAATTCTTTTTTAAGCCTTTCAACTAAAACAAGTATAAATTATAATGATACTTTATTTTTCCCTACAGGTAAATTAATTACGATTGAAAGAATTTTTTTTCTGAATAATTTAATATTAACTGCTTTAAATAACAGGGCTGATTTATTAGCTGCAAAAAATAACATCACATATAATCAGAATTTATTAACCTTAACAAAAAAAGAAAGAATAACAGACATTGATTTTAAAGTTGGTACAAGCAATTCGTATATAAAAAGTGGATTGTTTTCACCTAATGCAACCGAAATATACACAGGGATAGCTATTCCTTTAAAATTTTCTAATTTCAATAAAGGAGAAATAAAAATTGCTCAATTTCAAATAGAGCAAGCTGAATTACAATATAAGCAGGTTGAAATAAAAATTCAAAACGAAGTTATACAAGCATATAATCAATATATATCTTTGTGTAAGCAAGTAGAAAATTATAATCAAGGGCTTTTAGAGCAAGCTAAAACGGTACTTAATGGTAAAATATACAGCTATTCGCGTGGCGAAACTTCATTACTCGAAGTGCTTAATGCTCAAAGAACTTATAATGATTTACAAAACTCATACTATGAAACTTTATATAATTGTTATGCAGCATTAGTAGAACTTGAAAGGGCAGTCGGTATTTGGGATATCGACTTATAGATTTTTACTTTACATGAATTATATATAAAGCATATAATTAGTATTCATAACTAATTATATGCTTTATACATTTACTTAAATACGCAAGTCATCTTATAACAATTAGCTTGTTAGTATAGTTGTTGCGGAATTTAGGATTTACTATTAATTTATACAGAAATTAAGGTTTGCCCATAAAATCAATTTTAATTGGTTTATGGTTATCATCAATTACAACAAATGTAAAAATTGCATTTATAGCTTTTAATCGAACTTCAGAAAACATTTCTTCAACAAAAACTTCTACTTGTATATCAATTTTTATACCTCTTATATTAACAATCTTACCTATTATTTCGACAATTGTTCCCGATTTAATTGCATTTTTAAATTGAATTTTATCGGTAGAAATAGTAACCATTTTCATTCGTGTAAACCTTGTAGCTGTTAAATATGCTACCTCATCCATCCATTGCATGGCAATACCACCAAAAAGAGTGTCATGAGTATTCAAAGTATTTGGAAATACAACTTTAAATTGTCTTGTTTCTGAATTCTTTATACGTTCTTTTAGTTTCATATTTCTTTTAACATTTAAATACAGAGTCATGAACATATATTAAAAATATTTTGCAAATATATATAAAAAAATTTGTATTATGAGCGTAGGTTCATTATCTTTGCAGAAAAATATTATAAATATGCCTCGTCCATTTCGCAATCGCAAAGTATGTTACCCGCCTCAAATGAGTGGTTTTAAGCCATTTGGTATTCCATTTTGCGAATCGGAATGTGTAAAACTGCAATTTGATGAATACGAAAGCATTAAATTAGTAAATTATGAAAAATTATCTCAAGAAATAGCAGCGGAGAAGATGAATGTATCGCGACCTACATTTACCCGTATTTATAATTCGGCATTAACAAAAATTGCAAAATCATTTGTAGAATGCCTATCAATTGAAATAATTGGAGGCAATGTAGAGTTTGAAAATGAATATTTTGAATGTAAAAAATGTAAGAGTTATACAGATGAAGTAATTGGCAATGAACGATGTAAAAATTGTAAACATAATAAATATAATTAATTAACAAAAAAACAAAATTTATGGACACAAAAAACTCAGGTTTTAACACCAAATTAATCCATGCAGGAGAAGTAGAAAGCGGATTTGGAGCAGCAACAGTTCCAATTTATCAAACATCAACCTTTGCATTTTCGAGTGCCGAAGAGGGAGCAAAATGTTTTGCAGGCGAAAGCAATGGATACATTTATACACGTATAGGAAATCCAACTATTGATGCACTTGAGCGTCAAATAGCTGCACTCGAAAAAGGTTACCGCGGAATTGCTGTAAGTTCTGGAATGGCAGCCGTTAATGTAATATATCAAGCTCTTTTAGCTTCAGGCGATCATATTGTTAGCACCGATGCAGTTTATGGTCCATCGCGTGCAATTATGGAAAATCATTACCCTAAATTTGGTATCGAAAGCACATATATTAATACTACAAAAGCAGAGGAAATTGAAAAAGCATTCAAACCAAATACCAAACTTTTATATATTGAAACTCCTGCTAATCCAACAATGGATATTACCGATATTGAAAAATGTGCCGAAATTGCACACAAACATGGAGCATTATTAGCCGTTGACAACACTTTTTGCAGCCCATACCTTTTAAATCCATTAGAATTAGGAGCCGATATAGTTTTTCACTCAATGACAAAATTTATTAATGGACATGCTGATATTGTAGCAGGCATTGTAATAGCTAAAGAAAAATCGGTTTATGATAAACTTCGTTCAATGATGGTAAATTTAGGTTGTAATATGGATCCACACCAAGCATATATGGTATTAAGAGGTGTAAAAACACTTGGTATTAGAATTGATAGAGCAGTTGAAAACTCACAAAAAGTGGCAGAATTTTTAGAAAGTCATCCTAAAGTAGCTTGGATTAAATACCCCGGTTTAAAATCACACCCACAATACGAACTTGGCAAAAAGCAAATGAAGGCTTCGGGCTCAATGATAAGTTTTGGCTTAAAAGGTGGTTTTGAAGCTGCTAAAAAATTAATGGACAATGTTCATTTGGCTTTATTGGCTGTTTCGCTTGGTGGAGTAGAAACTCTTATTCAACATCCAGCTTCGATGACCCACTCAAAAGTTAATTCGGAAAATAAACTAAAAGCAGGTATTACCGACGATTTAGTTCGTTTTGCAGTTGGTATTGAAGATGTTGAAGACATTATTAATGATTTAAAACATGGCTTAGATAAAGTATAATTTTTAATGATTACTTTAATTCCGCAAAGGCTAAGATATTTGTGTGAATGTCTAATATTTGTTCAAGCTAACTTTGTCAAAGTTTTGAACTTTGACAAAGTTAAATCAATAACTTACATTGTTCTTTGCGGATTTAAGAAATTAAAATAATTAAATAAAATGCATAAAATAGAAAAAGTTTCATTACCAAAAGTAAAACATATTATTGCAGTAGCTTCAGGAAAAGGTGGAGTAGGAAAATCTACTGTTGCAGCAAATATAGCTTTATCTTTTTCTCAAAATGGATACAAAACAGCACTTGTTGATGCTGATTTGTACGGACCTTCAATTCCTACAATGTTCGGAATAAAAAACGAACAGCTAACTTATTCAATTATCGATGGGAAAGAGTATTTTATACCTATTGAAAAATATGGTGTAAAAATAGTATCTATAGGTTCGTTAGTAAAACCAGAACAAGCATTAATATGGAGAGGACCAATGGCTTCAAGTGTTTTACTTCAACTTTTTAGCAATACCGATTGGGGAGATATAGATTATATGGTAGTTGATTTACCACCCGGAACTGGCGATATTCCACTCACATTATGTCAACAAGTTGATGTTAATGGTATTGTAATTGTTACAACACCTCAACAAGTTTCACTTATTGACGTGCGAAAAGTAATTTCACTTTTTCAAAATCCAGACCTAAATATAAATGTTCTTGGAATTATTGAAAACATGTCGTGGTATTCGCCAAATGAAAACTCAGACGATAAACACTATATTTTTGGTAAAAATGGAGGTGAATTAATTGCTAAAGAATATAATATAGACCTTCTATCACAAATTCCACTTATAAATGGAATGACCGATGCAGCTGATAATGGTAATTTTAAAAATTATAATAACAGTAAAATTGTACAAGAACAATTTAATAATATTATTGAAAAAATATCTTACAAATTAAATAATACTAATAATAATAAAATGAGAAAAATTGCAGCACCAGTTACAAAAGAAAATCAAATAGATGAACATTTTGGACATTGCGAATTTTATAAAATATTTACACTTTCCAACGATAATCAAATAACAAACTCTGAAGTAGTTAAATCGGAAGGATGCGGTTGTAAAACAAATATTGATGGTTGGCTAAAATCGCGTGGCGTAACTACGATGCTTGCTGGTGGAATTGGAGCAGGAGCTATTAACGTATTGAATGCTATTGGAATTGAAGTTGTTAGAGGTTGTTCAGGAAATGCTGATGAAGTTGTTAATCAATATCTTGCTGGATTAATTATTGATAGCGGCGAAAGTTGCAAAGAACATGAAGAACATCATAAAGATGGTCAAACTCACGAATGTAAACATTAAATAAAATAAAAATTAATAAAATGAAAATAGCAATTGCAAGTGAAAAAAAAGAGATCAATTCAAAAATAGACGAACGTTTTGGACGATGCAATTTCTTTTATATTTATGATACCGAAACAAAAAAAGGTGATTTTTATGAAAATTCACATAAAGATGGAAATCAGGGTGTTGGAACTAAAATAGTAGAATATCTTGCCAATCAATCGGTTAGTGAAATTTTCGCAACGGAAATTGGTGATAAAGCTTCTGAAATGCTCGATAAATTAAATATAAAAAAAAATATTGTAGATAAAGATAATCTTATAATAAACATTATCAGTAAGTTAAATTAAAATAATTAAACTATGCCAAACAGAGATGGAACCGGACCTTTGGGACAGGGTGCCAAAACCGGCAGAAAATTAGGTAATTGTAACAACAATTCAACCGATACCGAAAAAGAAACATTTTTTGGTCGTATGTTCAGAAATCGTAGAAGAAATGGAAGACGAGGAGGAAACTGCAATGATAATGGGCAAAGACAGGGAAATGGATTTGGAAACGGTAATCAACAACGATAATGATAACAGTTAAAAATTAAATAGTTTATTTCTGCCGAATTCAAAAATTCGGCAGATAATAAACTATTTTAATGAAAAAAATATGCTCAAAGATTATTATTGTTTTTACTGCTTTGCTAATACTTTTTGTAAATTAATAGAAAACAGTAATTTAACATTACACGAAAAAACAGATTTTACAAATTATTTTGCTCAACTTGCTGAAAATAAACACAAATATTCGAGTGTTGAATTTGCTGTTGAATTGCATCGCAAATTTAAACAATTATCGGGAATTGAAGATGTATTTGCAAAAGAAAAGAAATTAAGCAATAAAAAAGCAACAGAATTAGTTTTAAAATTGCTACCTAAAATAACAAAAACTGAAAACAAATTTGATTTTTTACTTCGTCTTGCAATTGCAGGAAACATTATGGATTATGGAGCACCTATAGATCGTGATATTGAAAAAACAATTGAGTATGTGTTAAATTCGGATTTTGCAATTGACCACAGTAAAAAATTACAAAAAGAGATAAAATCGGCAAAACAAATTCTTTATCTTGGCGATAATGCCGGAGAAATTGTTTTCGACAAATTGTTTATTAACGAGATAAAACATAAAAATTTATATTATTCTGTTCGTGGTTTTCCAATTATTAATGATGTTACCGAAAAAGATGCTAATGAATTAGAATTAAATAAAGTTGCAAAAATAATTTCAAACGGATACGATGCACCTTCTACAATTATTGAAAAATGCAGTTCTGAGTTTCTTGAAATATGGAATAATTCAGATTTAATAATTTCAAAAGGACAAGGAAATCTGGAAGGACTATTAAATGTAAAAGATAAAAGCATATACTTTTTATTGATGGTAAAGTGTGATGTAATTGCAAGACATCTAAGGGTTAAAAAAGGAGATTTTGTTGTTTGTAATAATTAAATTTGAAAAATAAATATCATTTAAAAATGAATGGATATATACATCTTTATACTGGAAATGGCAAAGGAAAAACAACTGCGGCGTTCGGAATGGCTTTAAGAGCCATAGGAGCTGCGAAAAAAGTTTTTATTGCTCAATTTGTAAAAGGGATGCCTTATTCTGAAATTGAATCAGTTAGAAAATATTTACCAGATATTAAACTAAAACAATTTGGATTAGACTGTTTTATAAAAAATAAACCAACAGAAAAAGACATTGAAGCTGCAAAAAAAGGATTAAACGAAGTTGCTAAAATTATTACAGAAAATGAATTTGAAATAGTAATTTTAGATGAAGCATGTATTGCTTTGTATTACAATTTGTTTTCTATTAAAGAATTTATTGATATTTTAAAACAAAAACCTGATACGATGGAAATAATAATAACAGGTAGAAACGCACCACAGGAATTAATTGATTTTTGCGATTTGGTTACAGATATGAAGGAAATAAAACACTATTATAATCAAGGCGTTGAAGCCAGAAAAGGAATCGAATTTTAATAAAAAAAGATGAAGACTTTTAAAACAATATTATAATTAGTCTATGCACTAATAATATTTACAAATTTAAAATCTCAAAATATTGATACTTTACAATCAAAAGATGTTTTTTTGATACTAAACAAATTAGAAAACTCAAATCTGAAAATTATTGATGGAAGAGACAATATAATGTTTAATTCTGGTCATCTTAAACAATCATTTTATATTGATGCCTTTAGCGAAATGCTTGAAAAAGAGTTGATAAAATACATTAAAAATGATAGTTTGCTAGTTTATTGCACAAATAAAAAACGTTCAGAAAAAATAATCAATCAATTATTAAAATTAAATTATAAAGGAAAAATAATTTATATGCAAGATGGTTTAAATGGTTGGAAACAAAATAACTACCCACTAGAATATGATTAATTAAAAATGAAAAATATAGAAATACAAGTTATTGAAATTTTGAAGATGAAATATCAATTTGAAAATAAAACTAATCTTCACATTAATTAATTAACTAATTTTCAAATTAACTAACCAACTAATTAAAGATTATGAAAATAGCAGTAGCAAGCGGAAAAGGTGGAACAGGAAAAACATTTGTTTCAACAAATTTGTTTTTTGTTGCACAAAATATTGGTTATAAAACTTGTTTAGTTGATTGTGATGCAGAAGAACCCAATGTTTTAGGATTTTTAAAAGGCAAAGAAAATTATAAAATCCCTGCTATTCAAAAAATTCCGGTAATTGATACAAATAAATGTACTTATTGTGGTAAATGTAGTAAATATTGCGAATATAATGCTATTTTTTTTCTTCCAATTATTAAAAACATTCAAGTAATACCTGAACTTTGCCACGATTGCGGTGCATGTATATATGCTTGCAAGTTTAATGCAATAACAGAAACTGATTTAGAAATTGGAGAAATTACAAGTATAAAGTATTCGGAAAATGCTGAAATTATTGAAAGTAAAATGAAAATAGGCAATGAACGTTCGGGCGAAATAATTAAATTTGCTCAAAAACAAGTTCCAGAAAACGCAGAATTAGTAATATTTGATAGCCCTCCTGGAACATCTTGTCCATTTATTGCTACGGTAGAAAATGCTGATGTTGTGCTTATGGTTGCTGAGCCAACTCCATTCGGATTAAATGATTTAAAACTTTCAGTAGAGGTTTTGAAACAAATAAATAAACCAATTTATGCAATTATTAATAAGCATGGTATGGGAAACGATGATGTTGAAAAATTTTTAAATTCCGAAAATATCGAAATTGTTGCAAAAATTCCTTTTGATATAGAAATTGCAAAAACTTATTCAGAAGGGAAAATTCTATCTCAAGAAAATTCAAAATATGCCAATTTGTTTGAACAGGTTTTAAATAATTTGAAAATGAAAATTATTTGAAAATGAAAAACAATTTTCAAATAAAACTATTAACTAATAAAATTATGGAAATAGTAGTTTTAAGCGGAAAAGGCGGAACTGGTAAAACCAGTATAAGTGCTGCATTTGCAACTCTAAATAAGAATATTGTTATAGCCGATTGTGATGTCGATGCAGCAAATTTGCGTTTAATTATTCAACACGAAAATTATAGCGAAGAGCCTTTTATAGCAGGCAAAAAAGCAACTGTAAATAGCAACTTATGCACTTTATGCGAAAAATGTGTTGAATATTGTCGTTTTGATGCAATTTCAATTGTTGATAATAAACTAAAAATTTCGGCAACAGCTTGCGATGGTTGTAAATTGTGCGAAAGAGTTTGTCCTGTAAATGCAATTTCGATGTACGAAAACAGCCTAAGCAGAAGTTATGTTGCAAATATCAGAAATGGAATTATGGTTCATGCAAGGCTTTCGCCTGGCGAAGATAATTCGGGAAAATTAGTAGCCTTAGTAAAAAAGAAAGCCCGCGAAATTCAGAAAGAAAAAAATATAGATATATTATTAATTGATGGACCTCCTGGTATTGGCTGTCCGGTAATAGCTTCAATTTCAGGAGCTAATAAAATTGTTTTAGTTACTGAACCAACAATTTCTGGAATTTCCGATTTACAACGAATTATTAAATTGTTGAATAATTTTAAAGGTCAAAAGTATATTATTGTAAACAAAGCAGACATTAACAAAAGCTATACTTCTGAAATTGAAAAATTGTCAAATGAAGAAAATATTATTTTTCTGGGTAAAATTCCTTACAATAAAATTTTTACTGACGCAATGATTAATTGTAAAAGTATTACCGATTATAAACCAGAAAACGAATTAAGTTTAATTATAAAAAATATGTGGAAAAAAGTAACAAATAAATAAATTTTTTGAATATGAAACGAGCATGAAAATCCTTTTCACCCAAGAGAATGATAATTAGCGAGTTCCATACGACAATTAAAAAACAAATTAAAAATGAACGTATGAAAATAGGAATAATAATTGAAACAAAAGAGTTTGAAAAATCATGGAATGCGTTTCGTTTTGCCGTAACAGCAAAAAAACAAGGACATGAAGTTAAAGTATTTTTAATGGGCGAAGCTGTTGAATGTGAAGGTTTAATGCACCCAAAGTATAATGTTGATGAGCAACTTAAAAAATATTTAGAAATTGGCGGCGAATTGCTTGCCTGTGGAACTTGTTTAAAATCCAGACAATTAGAAGATATATCAGTTTGTCCGATTTCAACCATGATAGATTGTGTTGATTTAGTGACATGGTCGGATAGAACCGTAACATTTTAATAATTAATAATATATAGAAAAATTAATGCAAAATCATTTTGATAAAGTAGCACAAAACTGGGATAACAATCCAATACATAAACAAAGAACAGAGGCAATTGCCAAAGAGTTAAAAAAAATCATACCATCAAATAATAATTTAACAGCTCTTGAATTTGGAGCAGGAACTGGATTGTTAAGTGTTGCTATGAAAGATTATTTTTTGGAAATTACACTTATGGACAGTTCGTTTGAAATGGTTAAAGTTACAAATGAAAAAATTGAAAATGAAGGCATAAATAACTTAAAAATAGTTTTATTCGATCTTGAGGAAAACGATTATTTAGAAAATACTTTTGACGTTATTTTTACACAAATGTCTATACATCACGTAGTTGATATAGATAAAATTGTAGCAAAATTTTATAAATTACTAAATAAAAATGGGAGTTTAGTAATTGCGGATTTATATGAAGAAGATGGGAGTTTTCATGAAAAGGATTTTAAAGGACATTTAGGATTTAATCCATTTTTATTATCGCAAAAATTAACAAAACAAGGGTTTAAAGAAATTAATCATTATCAATGTTTTGAAATTAAAAAAACAAATAAACCAAATAAGTATCCTGTATTTTTCATGTGGGCAAAAAAATAATTATGCTGAATTTATGTAATAAATACAATAAGAAATAAAGAATAGTTTAATGGTAAGAAAATATAAAAATATTAACTCTTTATTGCTTTTATTGGTATTTATTTTACCTTTAATTATAAAACTTAAAGGTGTAATGGACAAAATTAATGCTATTTTTTAGACAATTATCTCATGTGGAC
>CAZRCF010000018.1:0-17755 GCA_964598505.1 uncultured Lentimicrobiaceae bacterium
AATTTTTATAATAATTACAATTTGGTATAATTCCACTAATTTTGTCGAAGAACCATTTTTATTAAAACCTTCAACAAAAATACAACTATTTAGCATGAAAAGTTAACCAAACACATTCGGGATTTGTGCTTGTATAAGTTACTTTATGCTTTTGATGTGTAGGAATTAGCATATAATCGCCATGACGGAGAATAAATGTTTTTTGGTCATCATACACAACGCAAGCTTCACCTCTAATTAAAAGTATCCATTCATCGTATGGCTGGTCGTACCAAAAATCTTCAGGCGAAGTTTGTCCCCACGATACAATTCGTTCAATTTTTAGTGATGGTTTTTCAAAAAGAGTATCAAATTTTTCATCATTTTCCGGTGAAAAATCTACATTTGCAAAATCGAAAATATTTCCTTTTTGATTCATTTTAATGATAAATTTTTTAAATACTTATCTTTAGAAGTCCCGTTTAATTAATTATTTCGTCAATAGATCCTTTTCCAACTCTAATAATTTCAATTTCATTATTTACACAATTAACAACAGTAGAAGGTATATTTGAGCCATATCCGCCATCAATAATAATATCAACTAAATCGCAATAACGTTCGTAAATAAGCTCAGGGTCGGTAGTATATTCAATAATTTCATCTTCATCCTTTAACGATTTCGATAAAATAGGGTTCCCAAGTTCACTAACTATTGAATTTATAATTGAATTATCAGGAATTCTAATACCAACTGTCTTTTTTTTGCTTTGAAGCAGTTTAGGCACGTTATTATTTGCTTCAAAAATAAAAGTATAAGGTCCCGGCAAAGCCTTTTTTACAATTTTAAATATTGTATTTGATAGCGGTTTAACATATTCGGAAATATGACTTAAATCGTTACATATAAAAGAAAATTGAGCATTATTTTTGCTTATACCTAATATCTCTGTAATTCGTTCTACTGCTTTATGATTATGTATATCGCAACCTATTCCATAAATTGTATCGGTAGGGTATATAATTATTCCACCGTTTTTTAAACAATCAACAACTTTTTGAATTTCTTTAAAGTTTGGATTTTCGGGATAAATTTTCAATAACATAATTCTTTTGTATAAATTAACAAAAAAATGGGTAAGCTACTTGCATCGCACCGCTCAACAGTCTTACCCTTGCTTCCTTCCGGACCTGGGGGAGTTCAAATGGAGCTGGTCGTACAAGACTTACCCAATGCAAAATTACATTTTTTTTTTGAATAATTCAATTTATGTTAAATAAATAGCTAATTAAATATTTAATATGTTGAATTTCAATTATATTTTTTGCGTTTTTTTTGAAAAGTAAAATATGGTAAAGCTACAGACAAAATATCTTCTAATAGTGTACCTTTAATTATTTCCTCAGCTTATTCAACATCTCCACAGCATTTGTATTTTGTGGATTTAGTTTTAATGATTTTTCGTAATTTTCTATAGCAAGTTCTTTGTTGCCTGCTATCATATATGCTTCTCCCAAACTATCAAAAACATTAGATGAAGTTGAAAACGTCTTTGAATTTAACAAGAATATTTCAATTGCAGAATCAATTTCACCTTTATTAATGTATTGATATCCAAGTGAATTTATAGATTCTTCAAAAAACAAATTCTTATCAGGGTTTTCCTTTTTAAAATTTAAATAAAACTGATTTGCTTCTTGTATTCCATTCTTTTTTATTTTGCTTATAAATAAATTGTCGCTATTAATAAGTTCAATTTGCTTAACTAACAATGTATTTGTTTGTTTTTTCCAATTCATAATTTTTGTTTTTGCAATCGGTTTTATTGATTTTACAAAAATTTCCAGCTCTTTAAAAAATATTTCATGCTCATCTTTGTAAACGCTATGACCTGATTTTTCACAAAAAATAAATTTTGCATTAGGATGATTTTTTTTAAATATATTTGCTTTTTCAGACGACCATGTAAAATCATGCTTCCCTTCAAAAATAAGTGTTGGTATGGGGCAAGCATCAAAAACGTTTTTTAAATCATATTTATTACAATCAATAGACATAGAGGAATTAAAACTTTCATCATTTACCCATTCGTATAAAGCACTTCTAATCATTTCATCTTTTGTTGGTTTATAGTAATCTTGCCTTTTCCAATCACCATTGAGGTCTTTATTGTATAAAAATTGCAAATCAGTCAGTTTTTTTGATTCATACAAATCGTATATT
Organism: uncultured Lentimicrobiaceae bacterium; assembly: GCA_964598505.1. Classification (GTDB taxonomy): domain Bacteria; phylum Bacteroidota; class Bacteroidia; order Bacteroidales; family WCHB1-69; genus CAZRCF01. Next base: position 2,204 of record CAZRCF010000018.1, read on the forward strand.
TCTTCTATCTTCTTACTTTCTTGTTTAGTTATATAATATAATTGGCGTGACTTATTAATTTTTTCATCGTGTAATAAAGGCTTTGACCCAATTAATACCATACCTAATACACTTTCTGGATAATATACAGTGTAATATTGTGCAAGTGCACCTCCATATGAATATCCGCAAACAATCCACTTATCAATATTCAACTTTATTCTTAGTTTTTCCAAATCATCAACAGCCTGCTGAAAAGAATATCCAACACCAGAGTTAAAGTCTGATAACCCACAACCTCGTTGATCGTAATAAATAACCTTACAATAATTTTTTGCTTTTGAAAACCAAGGGTGAAAATAATGATGCGTTCCACCAGGACCACCATTAATTAAAACCAAAGGTATTCCTTTACCTTCTACTTCACAATATAATTTGCAATCACCAATACTAATATGTTTTTTATGAATTTTCATTTCATCACAATATCTTGGAATAATAGGAATATTATATGTAATGGTATCTTCAATGTGTTGAATCCCATCGAGTACAATTTCTCTCTTAATAGGGTCTTGAGCATAAACATTATAGTAAATAAATGCAAAAGAAAAAATGGTTATAAACAGTTTTATTCTTTTCATAATTATATTATTTTTGGAGATTATTATTTTTTTAATATAGCAAAAACAAAAACAACTCAAAATTTCTTTTGAGTTGTTTTTTTATAAGTAATATTATGTTTAGAACTCAACAATAAATTCTACACGACGATTTTGTTTTTTACCTGCAGCTGTTTTATTATTAGCAACCGGCATAGTATCACCAAAACCTGCAGCTTTCATCCTTAACTCTTCAACACCTTGTCTCATTAAATATAATTTAACTGCAATTGCTCGTTTTTCTGATAATTCTTTATTTTTATTAGAATCTCCAACGTTATCAGTATGACCATGAATTAAAAGTTTGTATGAAGGATTTTCTTTCATGATTTTAGCAATTTGATTTAGAAGAGGGAAAGATGGTTTTAGAATAATGTCTTTACCAGTAGCAAATTGAATACCTTGAAGTGCTTTTCTGAATATATCTTTAATCTCTTTTTTAATTTCAGGGCAACCTCTATTTTCTTTTGTTCCAGCTACAAGTGGACATTTATCATCTTTATCAGGAATACCATCTCCATCACTATCAGGGCAGCCAAAAAATACTTTTAATCCTTTTACATTTGGACATGAATCTTGATAATCAGGAATACTATCCTTATCAGTATCTACAGGGCAACCAGTAGAATCAACTTTTAAATTCCTAGCTGTGTTTGGACATTTATCAAGATAATCAGCTACACCATCGCCGTCAGCATCAGGGCAACCTTTTAAAGCAACTAAACCTTTAACTGTAGGACAAGAGTCTTGATAATCAGCTACACCATCTTTATCACTATCTAAAGGACAACCTAAAGAATCAACACGAGCTTTAGTTGGTGTATTTGGACATTTATCTTTATAGTCATAAACACCATCTTTATCTGTATCTAAAGGGCAACCAAGAGTGTCCACTTTGACTCCCATTGGTGTATTTGCACATTTATCAATTTTATTTGGAACACCATCTTTATCAGAGTCTTTTCCTCTAACTTTTCCAACAGATTTTGAATTTTTAGTTTGACCAAAACTAATTACAATACCTAAAGATTGTTTTAAATAATTATCGGCACTGCTAAAAATATTTTGACCCGATGTTTTTGCAATACCATCAGTTGCATCATTAAAATTCAAATTATAAGTTGCTTGATATTGAATTGCAAAATATTGATTGAAATTAAATTTAAAACCAACACCTATTGGAATATGTAACTTAACTTTCCCACCACTAATTGTATCTGTTTTTGGAATACCATTATATGCATCAAAACCTTCGTCCCATAAACTGGCACCAAAACCTAAAATAGCATAGGGAGCAAACCAATGGTCTTCGCGAAGAATATAACCATTATTAAATTTATATTTACCAACTAAAACACCATCAATTTTTTTTCTTAAAAATGCAGTATCTCTTCTGTTAACTAACGCTTTATCATCATTAATGGAATATTCAAAAAAACCACCACCTAAATATGCACCTGCATCAAATGATTTATTAAGATATCTGTTAAAACCAAATCCTACTTGACCATAGTACAATTGATTAGCAGTAAAATTTTTAAAAGAATTACCTAGGCTAGCCATATAAAATTCTTTTGCGTAATAGCTTTCAAATGACCATCTGTTTTCGATATTTTGTGCATTAGTTAATAACCAACCATTAATGCAAAGTAATGTTAAAATGATAATTTTTTTCATTATGATAATTTTTTTATTAATTTACTCGTTTGGCTTTTCAATTCCGCCCCGTTTATTATTGGTTTCCGGCATCCATTATAATTATTATAATTTAATTTAAGTATCAATAATTTCTATTATTTAACTTTCTCGGTACAAATATAATAAATTTTTATAAAAAAAAAAATAAATATTAGTTTTTTTATTATCTTTTTGAAATTTAAAATGTAATTAGTTAAAATATAGAAAGTTAAATTATAGTAAACTTATTTCAAATTCAATAATTCTTTAGCAGTTTGAATTGCTGAACTTGAAATATTTTCATCGCTAATCATTTTTGCAATTTCTTCAATACGTTCGTTTTGATTTAATAATTTTATTTTCGAACTGGTAATATCATGTTCCGTTTCTTTATATATCCAAAAATGCGTATCGGCTTTTGCAGCAATTTGAGGCAAATGTGAAATTGCAATTATTTGCATATTATTCGACATATTTTTCATGATTAAAGCAACTTTTGCGGCAATATCACCTGAAACACCAGTGTCAATTTCATCAAAAATTACAATTGGTATTAAATTGCGAGTAGATATTAGATTTTTTATAGCTAACATTATTCTTGAAAGCTCTCCGCCTGAAACAACTTTTTCAATTTCGCGTGCAATATGTCCTTTATTTGCAGTAAATAATATTTGAATGTCATCAATACCTCTTTCTGTATAATGCTCTATAATATTTGAATTAAAAACTATCTCTGCATCAACCATTCCTAGTTGTTTTAGAACATTATTTATTGAATCAGAAATTGGTTTTAGCTGTTGTAATCGCGATTGACTTAAATCATTAGCAAGTTTTTTCAGTTTTTGCTGAATAATATTTAATTGATTTTCTGTTTCAATCAATTCATCTTCAAGCCCTTTTATACTATTTAATTTTTGCTCAAATTCAAACATTAAGTTAATCAATTGTTCTGTTTTATCAACTTTATGTTTTAAGCATAAACGATTTATTATATCTAATCTACTTTCAATAAATGCCATTCGTTCAACATCGAATTGTATTGTTTCAGATAATATTTGCGATTCGCGAGCAATATCTTTAAGCTCAATGTAGCAGCTTTCAAGTCGTGTGTGAATATCGTCAGCTCCGTTATGATATTTTGAAACTGTGGATAATGAATTTTTCAAGTCTGAGAGCTTACTTATAACACTTAACTCATCATCTTCAATAATTGAAAAAGTATTATATAATGCGTTTTTAATTTCTTCGGAGTTATTAAGTATTTTAAATTCTTGCTCTAAATTTTCAATTTCGTTAGGTAATAGTTTTATTAATTCAATTTCATTATACAGGAATGAATAATAATCTTTATCGGCAGAAGCTTTTGATTGTTTTGTAATTAAATTTGACAATTGAGAATTAACTCGTTTGTAATCATTATAAGTTTTAAGATATTCTGATTTCAACTCAAAATTGGCTGCATATTGATCAACAATATTTATTTGAAAATCGCTTTCGTTTATTAATAAATTATGGTGTTGCGAGTGAATATCAATTAATTTATTTCCAATTAATTTCATTACATTCAAATTAACCGGTGTATCGTTTATAAATCCACGAGATTTTGCTTGAGGTGTTATTTCGCGACGAATAATTAATTCGTTTTCATAATCAAGCTCATTTTCAGAAAAAAAGTCTTGCAATTGTAATTCAGAAATATCAAAAACACCTTCTACAACACATTTTTCATCTTTATCGAAAAGCACAGAAATATCAGCTCTTTGACCTAATAGAAGTGATACAGCACCAACTAAAATTGATTTTCCGGCACCTGTTTCACCAGTAATTACGTTAAATCCTGAGGTGAAAGAGATGTCTAATTTCCTGATAAGTGCATAATTTTCAACAGAAATATGTTTAAGCATTTTTTTGCAGATTATTTGCTTGTCATTATTACTTGGTATTTTCCTGAATTTGCAGGGTCTAACTCACGCATAATATTAGTAACTTTCGATTTGTCTTGAGGAGATGCTTTTGAGTATATATTTATTATTTCATCGGATTTTGCTTGAACAATTAGTGTTACAATAAATAAACCTGGTTTTTCTCTGTTTATTTGTTGAAGTAATTCTAAGCTCTCAGTAATTGCTGTACGACCAGTTTCAATATTATCTGCCATAACATCAAGACCTAAGCGGTGGTATTTGTAAAAAAACTCGCGTACTTTTGAATAAGCAGCATTTTGTAAATTTTCGACTAACCAATAGCGATTTTTTTGACTTTCAAATGACTTCCAACCTCTTTCATTTCTATTTTGACAAGTATTTACTATACTGTTAGCTTTTTCCAGAAACTCACTTCCGCCTTTCATCGAAAATGAATCATAATCTAGTGCTAAAAAAACATTAACGTAATATGCAATAAGCGATGTAAGGTTTGATGTAAAAGAATTTTCAACATAGTCTAAGGGAGTATTTTCAACATAAGAAAATAAAACTTCATTATCAATATAGTTGAGTAAAACGCTGCTGTATGCTGTTTTATAAATTGGACGACGCAATTGAATATTCATTGTTCCTTTCATTTCGTCGGAAGCTCCATTATCGTCTAAAGTAATTAAAATACTACATTCGATTCGTTCTTCAATTTTAAATTGATAGTTACTCCAAATTCTTGTATTTACAAATTCGTATAATGCTTTTTGTAAAGATTCGTATTTATGTTTATCGGACGACTGTATCTTTGAAGTGTTAATATTAATTTGACAAATTAATTCTTGTGAATAAGATGTAAAATACAAATTAATAACCAAAAACAATATTAATATATAATGTAGTTTTTTCATTTTTTTATTTATTAAATTAGCTATTTAATTTATTTTCAAGGTAATCAATAATATCTGATGCAACTTTTTCTTTTGTTTTTAGCTCGAAGTTTGAAATATTTTCATTTGAATCAATAATTGAAATTTTATTAGTATTAACGCCAAAACCTGCTCCATCATCATTTAACGAATTAAGAACGATAAAATCAAGGTTTTTATTTTTCAATTTTTCTTTTGCGTGCAATATTTCGTTGTTGGTTTCTAAAGCAAAACCTATAAGTATCTGATTTTTAGTTTTTTTTCTTCCTAATTCCTTTAAAATATCTTTTGTTTTTTTTAATTTTAAATCAAATAAGGTATCATTTTTTTTAATTTTTAAATCAGAATAATTTTTTGGTGTATAATCGGCAACAGCAGCAGCCATAATAATAATGTCGGCTCTTGAGCTTTCTTTAATACAAGTATCAAACATTTCGTTAGCAGAAATAACATCTAATCTATTTATTTGAGTATTAGTTTTTTGAGTAATTGGACCACAAACCAAAGTAACATCAGCCCCTCGTTTTGACAATTCATTGGCAATTGAAACACCCATTTTGCCCGATGAGTAATTACCAATAAAACGTACTGGGTCTATTGCTTCGTAAGTGGGACCTGTAGTAACTAATATTTTTTTATTAACTAAATTACTGCTTTTATTTATAAAACTATCAACCAAGCTAAATATTTCGTCAGGTTCTTGCATTCTTCCTTTACCTTTGTAACCGCATGCTAAGTCACCTAATGTAGGTTCTATAAAATTAATTCCATTATCTTTAAGGTATTGAATGTTTTTTTGTACTGCAAAATTTTCATACATTTTGCAATTCATAGCAGGAGCAATAAAAATAGGTTTATTAAAAGCTAAAAAAGATGTAGAAAGTGCATCATCAGCAATTCCAGATGCAAATTTGCCTATTACATTGGCAGAAGCAGGTGCTATAATAAAGACATCTGAACTATCGGTTATTGAAATATGTTCGGTGCTATATTCATTTGGAGAGGCGAAAACATCGCAATATAGTTTATTTTTTGAAAGTGTTTCAATTGAAAGCGGAGTAACAAATTCGAGAGCATTTTTTGTAGCAATAACTCGAACTTCATAACCTGCTTTTACAAATAAACGAATAAGAGATAGCGACTTGTATGCTGCTATCCCTCCACTGATGCCGATAAGGATTTTGCCTCTGCTTGGCATAATAATTAGATTTTAAAAATCGCCTAATTCTTTGTTTGGATTTTTGTAATAAACTCTACCATTCAAAAATTCGTTAATCGAAATAAGTGTTGGTTTTGGGAGATGCTCGTAAAATTTTGCAAGTTCAATTTGCTCGCGATTTTCAAATACTTCTTCTAAACTATCAGTAGATGATGCAAACTCGTTAATTTTTTGATGCAATTCTTCTCTAACAGAATTACCAATTTGATTGGCTCTTTTTGATAATAGAACTACAGTTTCGTAAATATTTCCCGTTGAAGCATCTAATTCACTTAAATTTCGGGTAACCGCATTTGGTTCAATTTTCATTCTTCTTAAATCCATATATTATTTTATATAATTTAATTTTTAATTTTTTCTAACATTTGATTTGATAATAAAATGTATCTATCTGCATTTTTTATATTAGTTGAGCTATTATATGATGCTTTAAACAAATTAGCTAAATCGATACATTGGTATAATCTTTCAATTTTTTTGCTATCAATGCTATTTAATGCGTAAAGATACATATTTTTAATCATATTAAACATTGTATTTTCGCGAAGCTTAGAATTTGGGTAAGTTTTTAATAAATTTCCAAAAGCAATATTAGCTGCTTGGTAGCTTTCTGTGTAAAAATATGTCATTGCAATATCAAAATCTTTTTGAGCTAGTTTTTCTCTTAGTTCATCCATCAATTCGTTACAGGTAGTAACTTTTGGGTTTTGAGGATATTTGTTAATAAATAGCTGAAGCTCTTCCATTGCTATTGTTGTGCTGCTTTGATCTAAGCTTGATTTAGGGGAATCTAGATATGAACAATATGCAGCCAAATACATAGCTTCTTCGGTTTCAATAGTGTTGGGGAACAATTTTGCATAATTTTTAAAATGATACGCAGCTAAAATAAAATCGGAAGTTTTGTAATAACAATTTGGATACATATAATACAATTTCTGTGATTTATCAGTACCTCTAAAAATAGGTATTAATTCATCTAAAAACTGTAAACATGTAATATAATCGCCTTTTTCGTAGAGTTCGAGGGCGGTTTTGTATTTTGTTTCTTTATCTGCTTTTTTAAGTATTTTTTGATATTTACTACATCCAAAAAATGATAGAATTAAAACAAATATTATTATATATGATATTTTATGTTGCATAGTGCAAAATTACATTTTTTTTTTTTATTCTCAATTAGTTTTTAAACGAAAATGAATTATAAATATTTTATTGATTTTAATAAAGTTTTTTTTATTATCATTAATTTTAATATTAATATTTATATATATCTGATTTTCTGATAATTAAAATAGCATCTATTGAAACTTTAAAAAAGATTTGTATTTTTGCTGAAAAAGTTTTTTATGGCAAAAAATAAAACAAAATCAACTTCAAAGTCGAAGAAAAGGAAAATTTGGGCAAAAATAATTAGAATTATTAGTTACAGCACATTGGTTTTTGTTTTATTATCTATTCTATCTGTATTTATATATATTTGGGTAAATCCTCCAATAACACCACTTATGATAATAAGAAAAATTGAAGATGGAAATAAAATAAATAAAACATGGGTTGAGTTAGAAAAAATATCTCCAAATTTAATAACTGCTGCCGTAGCTGGTGAAGATGCAAATTTTATGAATCACAGTGGATTTGATTTTGAAGCCATTGAAAAAGCTATTGAAAAAAATGAATCGGGGAAAAAAATTCGCGGAGGAAGCACAATTTCGCAACAAGTAGCTAAAAATGTTTTTCTTTGGCCCAACAGATCATGGATACGTAAAGGATTTGAGGCTTATTTTACATTATTAATAGAGATTTTTTGGTCGAAAGAAAGAATTATGGAGGTATATTTGAATGTGATTGAAATGGGCGATGGTATATACGGTGCTGAAGCCGCATCGCAAAAATATTTCAAAAAAAGTGCATCAAAACTTAATATTAATGAATCTGCATTATTAACAGCTTGCTACCCAAATCCAAGGATATATTTCCCTGATAAACCATCGGCGACAGTAATTTATAAAAAAAATATTATTTTAAGAAATATGAGCAGGATTAAAAGAGTAAAATTTGATTAGTATTGAAATTATTAAAAAAAAATGATTAATTTTGCACTCTATTAAGGAGAGATGCCAGAGTGGTCGATCGGGGCGGTCTCGAAAACCGTTGACCTTCACGGGTCCCAGGGTTCGAATCCCTGTTTCTCCGCATAAAATTAATAAAGACGCTTTATAGCGTCTTTATTAATTTTAAAATCTTTCTAATTCGGAAAAGAAAAAATCACATTCAATTTTTGCATTTTCATCGCTATCGGAGCCATGAACAGAATTTTTTTGAATACTTGTGCCAAATAAACTACGAATAGTTCCTTTTTCGGCTTTTGCCGGGTCGGTAGTGCCAATAAGTTTTCGGTAATTATTAACAGCATTTTCTTTTTTTAAAATTGCAGCAACAATAGGTCCCGAACTCATATACTTGCATAATTCTTCGTAAAATGGTTTATCTTTATGAATAATGTAAAATTGCTGAGCATTATAAAATGTTAATTGAAATATTTTTAATGCAATTATTTGAAAACCATTTTCATAAATAATTTTTAATATTGAACCTGCATGATTATTTTTAAAAGCGGCAGGTTTAATCATTGTTAACGTAATGTCGTTGTTTTTCATAAAAAGTGTGTTTTAAAAAGAACAAATCAAAATCAAAATTAATAATTAAAAATTAAATATGCCCAACCGTTATAACTTTATTTTCGTTATTAGTTTGAATAAAATAAATGTTTTATGATATAAATGCTTCGGTAATTATTTATAATTTAATAAAATATTTCAACATTTTAGTAGATTTTTTTGTAATTTTATAGTCATTAATAAAATAAAATTGAAATTATTTTTTATCAATGCAACTATTTTGTTAAAAATTACGTCTTGTTAATGTTATTGTAAAATGAATAAAGGACTATATAATGTTTATAATTTATATAATTAATAAATGAAAAGAATTTTTCTAGCTATTTTTATTATACAATCGGTTATAAGTAATGCTCATATACGTGATACACTTGAAGGTGCATCAAAATGGAGGTTTATTGAAAATAAAAATCAATGGGATAATAATATTTTATTTAAAACCCAAGCTCATGGCGGTGTTTTGTTTTTAGAAAAAAATTTGTTTACTGTTGTTCTTGAAGATGTTGAGGTAAAAAACAGACTATTAGCATATAAAAACTCTCCTGAAATTAGAGCCAGAATTAATTTGAATGATAGTATTATTAAATATCATGCCTATAAAATGCAATTTGTAAATTCAAATTCAAATGTTTTAATTAAACCTGAAAATTCTTTTCCCGATTATGAAAATTATTTTATTGGAAACGATTCAAAAAAGTGGGCATCGAATGTACTTTCATATCAGACAGTAGTTTATAATAATTTATACAATGGAATAAATTTAACAGTATATTCAAAAGATTATCATCTAAAATATGATTTTGTGGTTTCTCCAAATAGTGATCCAAATCAAATTTCAATAAAATATGAAGGTGTTAATGGATTAAACATTTCAAAAGGCAATTTAATTATTAAAACAAGTTTGTATAATATAGTAGAGCTTAAACCTTATGCTTATCAGATTATTAATAATAAGGAAATACCTGTTGGATGTGATTATAAGATTTTTGGTGATGAAGTAAAATTTATTTTAGGGAAATATGATGATTCAAAAGAATTAGTTATTGATCCAACATTAATATTTTCTTCATATTCAGGTTCTACAGCTGATAATTGGGGATTTACAGCTACTTACGATAAATTGGGTAATTTATATTCTGGAGGAATAGCATTTGGTATTGGCTATCCTACTTCAGTTGGAGCTTATCAATTAAATTATATTGGAGGAGTAGATATTTCAATATCAAAGTTTAATACAACAGGTAGTAATTTAATTTATTCAACATATTTAGGAGGTTTGGGAAATGAAGTTCCACACAGCCTAATTGTAAATGAAAATAATGAACTATATGTTTTAGGAACTACAGGTTCAAGTAACTTTCCTACAACAATAGGTTGTTATGATGCTACTTTTAATGGTGGAATTAGTTGTACAAATAGTAATAGTATATCATATTCAAATGGTTCAGATATTATATTAACAAAGTTTTCTGAAAATGGGCAAAGTTTGGTTGGCTCAACATATTTTGGTGGAACAGGAAACGATGGTTTAAACTTAGCAATTCCTTTAAGAAAAAACTATGCCGATGAAGTAAGAGGAGAAATTATGATTGATGCACAAAGTAATGTTTATGTTGTTAGTAGTACATCTTCGCAAGATTTACCAATTTCAACAACTGCTTTTCAAACTATTAATAATGGCGGCGGACAAGATGGTTGTATTATAAAATTAAATCAAAATCTTACAAATTTAATATGGGCTTCATATTTAGGTGGCTCAGGTAGTGATGCTTGTTATAGTATTGATTTAGATGAAAATAATAATATTTTTGTTTCCGGAGGAACAAGTTCAACCAATTTTCCTACAACAGCAGGTGCTTTACGAACAACATATCAAGGTGGTATTAGCGATGGTTTTATAAGCAGGATAAATGAAAATGGGACTTCAATAATTACTTCATCATATTTTGGGTCTTCAGTATATGATCAAGTATATTTATGTAAAAGAGACAGGAATAATAATATTTATCTGTACGGTCAAACATCAGCACCAGACTATACATTTATTCAAAATGCTTTGTATAATATGCCAAATGGTGGGCAGTTTTTAACTAAGTTAAATTCAAATTTAAGCACAATAGTTTGGTCAACTACCTTTGGAACAGGTAATGGTGGTCCTGATATTTCACCAACAGCACTTTTGGTAGATTATTGCAATAATATTTATATGTCGGGCTGGGGAGGATTTTCTATAAATAATTTTGGAGGCACCAATGGTTTACCAACAACATCGAATGCTTTTCAATCTACCACTGATGGTAGAGATTTTTATTTTATTGTAATAAATGACGTTGCTTCACAATTAGTTTATGCTTCATTTTTTGGTGGCACTACATCGGGTGAGCATGTTGACGGTGGCACAAGTAGATTTGACAAGAAAGGCAAAATTTATCAAGCAGTTTGTGCAGGATGTGGTGGATATGATGATTTCCCTACAACACCAGGTGTTTGGTCGAATACAAATAATAGTAGAAATTGTAATATGGGTGTTATTAAATTAGATTTCAATTTACCATCAGTAGTTGCTGATTTTATTGCACCAAATACTGTTTGTGCACCTGCTACAATAAATTTTCAAAACACATCTCAAGTTATTGGTACCGGGGTAAATACAATTTGGCATTGGGATTTTGGTGATGGTGGTACTTCAATTTTGCAATCTCCTAATCATACATTTTCGGTTTCTGGAATTTATAATATTACTTTAGTGGTTAGCGATATTGGAAGTTGTAATTTTTCAGATACAATAAAAAAGCAAATAATAGTTCTTTCAAACACTAAAGATACGCTTGAAGAAAAAAGTGTTTGTTTGGGCGATTTTACTCAAATTGGTGTTCCTCCATCAGGTAATCCGGCAATTACCTATAATTGGCAACCATTAACCGGTTTAAGTAATCCATTAATTTCAAATCCTATTGCTCAACCAAATATAACTACTACTTATATTTTAAAAATTAGTGATGGAGTATGTGTTGATACATTAGTACAAAAAGTAAATGTTAATGCTATTTCAGTTAATGCGTGTTCCGATTTTACTATTTGTAGAGGTGATACAGCAAATCTTACAGCAACTTTTTCCGGAAGTGCAAATCATTTTATTTGGTCGAATGACATCAATTTTACTACAATATTAAATAGTAATACTTCAATACCAACTTATCGCCCGATTGCAAATTCAAGCAACAAATTTTATATAAGAGCATCAAAAGGCGATTGTTATGGAATAGATAGTGTGCAAGTTACAGTATCGTTTAGTGATATTACTACAACTACACCGGTACACATTTGTTATGGTGATACAGCACAAATTTCTGCAATAAATTTAATTCCATCTCAAAATATAAGTTATGTATGGTCTCCTGTAACTTCAATTGTATCGGGTGCAAATACATCAAATCCTTTTGTAAATCCACTTGTAAATACTAATTTTACAGTAGTTGCATCAAATTCTTTAGGATGCAAAGATTCTGCTAATGTTTTTGTTTTTGTTGATAGAGTTATTACAGAAGCTACAGTAACAAATGTAAGTTGTTATGGATTATGCACCGGCAGTATTAGTTTAACTCCATCTGGTGGAGTAGCACCATATAGTTATTCATGGAGTCATTCGGCTACCGCACACAATTCGTTTGCAAATTCTTTGTGTATTGGTAATTATACTGCAATTATTACAGATGATAACGGTTGCAAATTAACTTTTAATCAGGCAATTACAGAACCTTTGCCTATACAAATATCTTTTACTGACACTATACACGTTTTATGTAATGGAATTTGTAATGGTCAAGTCAGAGCTATCGTTACCGGAGGAACAAGTCCATTTCAATACAATTGGATTAATGGTCAAACCACAGATTTAGCAATTAATTTGTGCGCAGGATTGTATTCTATAACAATAACTGATGCTAATTTGTGTTCAGCTACATCAAGTACTCGCGTACATGATACTTCTGCATTTATAGCTTCATCTGAAAATATTAATGTACGATGCTTTGATGAATGTAATGGACAATCGGCAATTATTTCTACTAATGGGAATTTGCCAATTACCTATTTGTGGAATTTTGGAAGCACTAATGATACTGCATTTAATTTATGTGCAGGAGTTTATAGTGCAAGAGTAACTGAAGCTCATGGGTGTATTCAAAATGTTTTTGCTCAAATAATTGAACCTGATAAAATAAACATTGATTCTATTATTAAAGTAATGCCATTATGCAATGGTTCATCAAATGGCACAATTAGTTTATATGTTAGAGGTGGAAGACAACCATATACTTACAATTGGAATGGTGTTTCAGGTTTATCGTATAGAAACGATTTATCGGCTGGCAATTATATAATTTCGATAATTGATAGTAGTGGTTGCGAGTTAGATACAACAATTTCACTTTCGCAGCCAGAAATGCTTCAAATGCAGATTACATCGTCAAAAGTTCCATGTGCTGAGGTTTGTAATGCTACTGCAACAGTAATTGCTTCGGGCGGTACACCAACATATCAATTTGTTTGGAGTAATACACAACAAGGCGATACAGCTACAAATTTATGCATTGGAAACAATTCGATAATGGTTACAGATAGCCATAATTGCGTTGCAAATAAAAATTTTATTGTTGAAGATACAAGTTATTTTTCAGCATCATTTAATGCTTGGAGTGATAAAGATACAATTTATAGATCGCAATCAGTTCAGTTGCATGTTACTAATATTAATGGATTTACATATAATTGGTCACCAACCTCAAATATGAATAATTCAACTAGTACAGACCCTATTGTAAAACCATTAAATACAACCGATTACATTGTTTATATTCATGATATTTTTGGATGTGAAAAAACAGATACAGTAAGAATTGTTGTATTAGATGTAGTTTGCGAAGAACCATTTATTTTCGTTCCAAATGCGTTTTCGCCAAATAATGATTTAAAAAATGATGTTTTCAATGTACGTAGCGAAATACTTTTAGATATTTATTTTGCAATTTATAATCGTTGGGGCGAAAAAGTTTTTGAAACAACAGAATTAAATAATGGTTGGGATGGTACTTTTAAAGGACAAAAATGTGAATCGGCAGTATTTGTTTATTATATTGATGCTACCTGCATAAATAATATGAAATATATTAAAAAAGGAAATATAACTTTAATTAAATAAATTGAGAAAAAATATAAACATATTTTATTTTTTTATTTTCATAGGTATGTTAAATTGTAGCTATTTGCAAGCTCAAGACATACATTTTTCTCAATTTTGGACTTCTCCGGTTCAGTTTAATCCGGCATCAGCAGGTTTTTTTGAAGGAAATGGACGACTATCAGTAAATCATAGAGTACAATGGTCGGCAATTACAAAACCATATCAAACTTTTGCTGCAACTTATGACTTACCATTAGTTAAACGTGCTTACAAACAAGATATTTTTGGCATAGGTATTTCTGCTTTTCGCGATGTTGCCGGTGATGCTGATTTTGGAACCACACAGTTAAATATATCTTCTTCATATATTAAAGCATTAACTCGAAAAAATAATAATTTTATATCAATTGGCTTTCAAGCTGGTATTGCTCAAAAAAATATTTTTTATTCAAATTTATATTTCGATGAACAATATATTAATGGAAAATACGACCCAAGCTCTATAAATACTGAAGATTTTCGTAATGATAATTTTTATTATGCCGATATTGGCGTTGGAGCGTTATGGATGTATCAACCAAAAAACAAAAGAATTTGGAATGTTGGATTAAGTTTTTCTCATTTAAATCGTCCATCACAAAGCCTTTTCAACAATAAAGAAGCTCGAATGGATATTAAAACTATGATTACAATTTCTACTCAATATAATTCAAAAGATTATTTTAATGTTTACCCAATTCTGATGGCTTCTTTTCAGGGTTCGTATCGCGAAATTATTTTAGGTGCTCAAGGTAAATATTATATTGATAAAAATCCTATTTCGTACTTAACAATTAATGGAGGAATATTTTATCGTATAGGCGATGCAGCATACATAATGGTTGGTGCCGATTACCGGCAATTACAGTTTGGCGTTTCGTATGATATAAATATTTCAAAATTAAATATAGCAAGCAGATATCAAGGTGGTTGGGAGTTTTCGTTAAATTATATATTCAGAAAAAATAAAATTAGAAAAATTTATCAAGTTCCATGTCCTATTTTTTAAGTGGGAAGATGGAAGTAGGAAGCGTGAAGTGGGAAGTTAATAAATTATAATAATTTAGGTAATAAAAACAGTAACTATCATATAAAATAATAAATGCAAAAGTTGAAATTTAAAATACTATTTATATTATTGATTATAAGCTATTTGGGTAATTCTCAAAATGTAAATAGTGAAATTTTAAAAGATGCGCAAATTGCTTTTAATGATGGCGACTATTATACAGCATCGAAATGTTATGAAAAATTAATCAATGATTCTGCTCAAA
>CAZRCF010000019.1:0-17265 GCA_964598505.1 uncultured Lentimicrobiaceae bacterium
TGTTTGAAGGCACTGCCGATAAAGATTCTCGTTCATTAATGAATATCTGTTTTGTGATGACCGAAGCACACAAAGATAAAGAAGAAGCATTTATGAATTTTGCTAAAGAAAACGGAATGGTTGGAATTAAAGGTCATCGCTCTGTTGGCGGTTTCCGTGCATCGTGCTACAATGCTTTACCTATCGAAAGCGTTCAAGCACTTGTTGATTGCATGAAAGAATTTGAAAAAACAAATAAATAATATTCAATTAATTACAGACAAACAATTTGAATACAATTATATAAGTCCAGTAAAGCTATATTTTTTTTTAAAAAACAATAGAAATGAATACACATACATATCAAACTAGATTGGATAGTAATATTATTAAACTTAATGATGTAGGAGATCTTATAGGTAAAGATGTAATTATTTCTATTATAGAAATTCCAAAAATAAAAGAAAATGATAAAAGAATTTGGAAATTTCTAGGTTCGGTTCGTTTAAATAAACAATTAGACAATATCAATATTAGGGATTTTGCTTATGAATAATATTTTAATTGACACGAATATACTTAATATATGCTTATGATGAAACTTCAAAATTTTATCAAAAGTCAGTTGATTTGTTTGTAAATGAAGAATATAATTTATTTATTACAACAAAAAATATTTCAGAGTTTTTTGCTGTTTGTTCAAAACTGAATTTTGATTTTGATAAAACATTAGGCTTTTATAATGATATCAAAGAAAATTTCACAATTTTAAAACCATCGGAATCAAGTTTAGATTTTTTTGAAACACTTATAAAAAAATACAAACCACGTGGAAACAAAGTTTATGATATTGAAATAGTTTCAATTATGCTTACAAATGACCTTAAAAAAGTTGCAACTGCAAATATTATTGATTTTAAAGATATTTCTGAAATTGAAATTATTGAAATTTGTTGAATTATATTGATTTAATAAAGTAATAAAAAACTATAAAACATTAAAATATTTATTATTATGACAAAAGTATTAGTTGCTACCGATAAGCCATTTGCAAAAGTTGCAGTTGATGGCATTAGAAAAATAACCGAAGACGCTGGGTTTGAATTAGTTTTATTAGAAAAATATACATCACAATCGGATTTTATTAATGCTATTGCTGATGTTGATGCTGTAATTATTCGTAGCGATATTGCCGATAAAGAGGTAATTAATGCCGGTAAAAATTTAAAAATAATTGTTCGTGCCGGTGCTGGTTACGACAATATTGATTTAGCTGCATGTACCGAAAAAAATGTAGTTGCAATGAACACTCCGGGACAAAATTCAAATGCTGTTGCCGAATTAGCACTTGGATTTATGGTTATGGCTGCTCGTAATAATTACGATGGTTCATCGGGTACCGAACTTGCCGGCAAAAAACTTGGTATTCATGCCTATGGCAATGTGGGTAAATTAGTTGCAAAAATTGCAAAAGGCTTTGGAATGGAAGTTTACGCTTACGATGCTTTTGTTAATGCAGCTGCAATGGAAGCCGATGGTGTTAAACCACTTTCGAGTGCCGAAGAACTTTATAGCACTTGTCAATATGTTTCGTTACATATTCCTGCAAATGCGCAAACCAAACTTTCAATAAACCACAGTTTGCTTACCAAAATGCCAAAAGGAGCTACATTAATTAACACTGCACGTGCAGAGGTTATTAATGAACCCGAAATGGTTAAAGTAATGGAAGAGCGACCTGATTTTAAATACTATTCAGATATTATTCCAACAAATGCAGCTATTTTTATTGAAAAGTTTGCAAATAGATTCTTTTTTAGCCCTAAAAAAATGGGAGCACAAACATCTGAAGCAAATATTAATGCAGGGATAGCAGCCGCAAAACAAATTGTAGGCTTTATTAAAAACGGAGATAAAACTTTTCAGGTTAATAAATAATACTAAAGTGAAATTATACTTAGTCTAATAATTGTTAGCATATATCAAGTGGATTTAAGACCGACCTCAGCAAAAAAGTGTTAAGAAAAAGACACCATTTTTAAGTATAAAGCGAGGCGGGTGCTATGATGCTAATAGATTACAAACTGCGAAATCCGTCACGCTAATAAAAAATTACTTAAATATCGTTTATTGCTTGGTTCGCTTAGTAAAAATGGTGTCTTTTTTAGCTTTTTTGGTGCAGTCTTGAATTTTTGCTTTACTTTTGTTTCAAGACAAAAGTAAAAGGAAAAAATTGTATTTATTGGATTGTTATATAATTCATTTTTAGTATAATATAAAGTTTATTTTTATAAAAGTAATAAGCCTCTAAAATAATGTTTTAGAGGCTCATTATTGCTATTTTATTATCATCAATTTTGCTTTACCCAAAACTCCTTTTTTGTTTTTAGCAGTTAAAAAATAAAAACCTGAATTCAGTTCTTCTGTTGATAACCTACAATTGCCATTAATATTGGCAAAATCAAATTCTTTTACTTTAATTCCCGAAATATTGTATATTTCTATTAAACACTCATTTATTTGATTTTCAAATTTAATATTTATCTCATTATTAGTAGGATTTGGATAAATGTCTAAATTTAATTGCTCTGACTTAAATTCTGTAACATTACCCGGTAAATCTGCATAAGATATTAATATATCGTCGATCATCCAACCATCTTTATTAGTTTGAATATTATCGCTAATAAAATGAAAACGTACTATTACAGTATCAGGTGGATAAGATTTTGTTGTTTGCATCCAAACCCATTGAATTTGGGTATAAATCCATCCGTTTGAAGCGCCTGAAAAACCATTAATACCGCCTTTTAAAGTATCTTGTTGCGAATATAAATTTTCTGTAAATAATCGTCCACCAAAAGGCATTATTACAGTATCGTTATACAAAATACTTGTCCATGTTAAGCCTTTATCAATAGATGTTTCAATATAACCACCATCAATTAATGTATCGGTTTGAAATTTATGCTTAAATCCAAGTATAGTATTACCGGCGCCCATATAAGGTATTGTTAAATCAAAATACGAATGATTTGAAATTGGGTAAGGATTTAATGTATCGGTAACAACTGCATTTGTGGCTGAGTAAGCAGAATCAAAAAATGTTTTTGTGGGTTTCCCGATTTGCCAGATATTTTGTACCGATGTATCAAGTTTTATCATTGTATTTTGATTTTCAAATTTACAACTATCAATATTATGAATACCATAACCTATAATAATTTGCGAATAGCAAGTAATGTTAAACGCAAATACTAATGTTAACAATGTGATTTTTTTCATTTTTTTAAATTTAAATTTTTATTAAATTAATCATAGTTATAATAAATTTAATGTTCAGTGCTTTTTCAGATTGTAAATATAATAAAAAAATAATAGTATTTGTAAAATATTTAATAAAAAAAGAAGTTGCTTTTTCAAGCAACCTCTTTATTGGTTTCTGGGTGGAGCTGAAGGGATTCGAACCCTCGTCCAAACATGGCAAAAGAATGCCTTCTACATGCTTATCGTCAGCTTAGTTGTCGGGCAAAAGCAGGTGCTGGGCAAACCAACTTAAACCGTATCTCTAAAATTTTCATTTGAGCATCAGAGCATACTCAAACTATCTCAGCATTTATGATACTTCTAATCCAACCGCAGCAGAGAAGAGCTTTCGGGGAAGCAGCAAGCGTCTAATCCTTGATTAGGCAGCTAATGCGTAATTGTTGTTTTCGCCAGTTATTGGCTCAAGAGTTGGCTATTAACGGGACCTTCTCATAACGCCCGACATGCTTACAAACTCACACTCACGCTGTCAAAACCAAGTCAGCCCCAGTAAGTTTATTTTGCAAAATTACGCATTTTTATCTACTTTGTCAAATATTTTTCAATATAATAAAGTATCTTTGTAGCATAAATCAAAATTTAACAAAAAATCATGGACGAAAAAGGCACTAATTACAAAATAGGCATTTCGCATGGCGATATAAACGGCATTGGCTACGAAATTATTTTAAAATCGTTGATAGACCCTCGTATTATGGAGGTTTGCACTCCTTTAGTATATGGTTCGTCAAAAGTAGCTTCTTATCATAGAAAATTACTTAGCATTGGCGATTTTAGTTTTAATATTGTAAAAAAAGCTAATCAATCGGGTCTAAAACGTCCCAATATGATTAACATTACAGAAAATGAAATTAAAGTTGATATTGGTCAATCAACGCCAATTGCAGGCGAAATGGCTTTGCTGTCATTAGAAATGGCTGTTGAAGATTTAATTCAAAATCAAATTGACGCTTTGGTTACTGCTCCAATTAATAAAAAGAATATTCAATCAGAGAAATTTGATTTTCTGGGACATTCAGAATATTTGGCTAAAAAAGCCAATGTTAGCGATTATCTAATGCTTATGGTAAGCCCTGCTTTAAAATTAGGTGTTGCAACGGGTCATATTCCTATTTCGGAAGTATCTGAAAAAATTTATCCCGAAAAAATATTAAATAAAATTCGATTAATGCACAAAACTTTGGTAATCGATTTTAATATTCGTCGTCCAAAAATTGCTGTATTAGGGTTAAATCCTCATGCAGGAGACGATGGAGTTATTGGTAATGAAGATGGAGATATTATTTTTCCGGCTATTAGAAAAGCTTTTGATGAAGGTATTCTTGCTTTTGGTCCTTATCCTGCCGATGGTTTTTTTGCTTCAGGTCAATTCAAAAAATTCGATGCTGTTTTGGCTATGTATCACGATCAAGGATTAATACCGTTTAAGTTTTTAGCTTACGACGAAGGTGTAAATTATACCGCAGGCTTACCATTTGTTCGCACTTCGCCTGCTCATGGCACTGCATACGATATTGCCGGTAAAGATATGGCTTCTGCTACCTCTTTTCAACAAGCTATGTATCTTGCAATTGATATTTTAAATAACCGAAAAATGTATAACGATTTGATTGCAAATTCACCAAGCAATAAAGTTTAATATTTTTTATATCTTCTTTTTTTGAACCAAAATAAATTTTATTGATGTATAACCTCAGCGAAATTGCTAAGCTATTAAAAGCAGAAATTATTTCAAGCAATGAAAATATTGATAAATTTATTGTAAATGATATACTTCTCGATAGCAGAAAATTACTAACACCCGAAAATACAATATTTGTAGCTTTAAAAACAGATAGAAACAATGGACATCGTTTTATTGAAAAATTATATCAAAAAAATGTTCGTTTGTTTCTAATTTCTGAGTTTTATGAAGAATTTGTTACATATACCGATGCTGTTTTTCTATTAGTAAACAACACATTAGATTCGTTGCAACGCTTAGTTGCTTGGCATCGAAGCCATTTTGATATTCCTGTAATCGGAATTACAGGTAGCAATGGAAAAACAATTGTTAAAGAGTGGTTGTTTCAACTGCTTTATCAAGATAAAAAGATTGTACGCAGCCCCAAAAGCTATAATTCGCAAATTGGTGTGCCTTTATCGGTTTGGCAATTGAAATCAGATGACCAATTGGCAATTTTCGAAGCAGGAATATCCGAACCTAACGAAATGGATAAATTGCAGAAAATTATTAAACCAACAATTGGTGTTTTTACAAATATCGGTACCGCTCACGACGAAATGTTTATTAATTCTGCTCAAAAAGCTGGCGAAAAATTACGATTATTTACATCTGTTGATTTATTAATTTATTGTACCGATTACACCGAAATTACTCAACGATTTATTAGTTCGGGGCTTCAACAAAAAATTAAAAGCTATACATGGGGGCATAAAAACGACCCTGATTTATTAATAATAAAAATTGAAAAACAACAAAAAATATCTATAGTTACTGCTAAAGATTTGCAGGGTAAAAAATTTGAAATTACAATTCCTTTTATTGACGATGCTTCGATAGAAAACGCCATACAATGCTGGTGTGTGATGCGATGCTTGGATTATTCGCACGAAATTATTTGCAAACGTATGTTAAGTTTGCTACCTATTGGAATGCGATTAGAAATGAAAGATGGCATTAATGCTTGCTCGATAATTGATGATAGCTATAATTCTGATGTAAATTCGTTACGTATTGCTTTAGATTTTATGCTTCATCAACGCCATTTACGTAAGCGAACAGTTATTTTATCAGATATTTTGCAAAGTGGTCGCGACGAAAAAGAGCTTTATAATGAAATTGCCGAATTAATGAAACTGAAAAATATTGATAGGATTATTGGTATTGGCACAGCTATTAGTAAACAAGCCGATTGCTTTAAAATTGAAAAATATTTTTACTCGTCGTTACAGGAATTTATTCAACAATTTGATTTTTCGAATTTCGAAAGCGAGATTATTTTGTTAAAAGGTGCTCGTATGTTTCATTTTGAGACAATTAGTAAATTGCTTCAACAAAAATCGCACGAAACAGTACTTGAAGTTAATTTAAGTGCTTTAATACATAATGTAAATTACTATAAATCGCTATTGAAACCTGATGTAAAGATAATGGCAATGGTAAAGGCATTTTCGTATGGAAGTGGAAGTTTTGAAATTGCAAATATTCTTCAGTTTCACCATATTGATTATTTGGCGGTAGCTTATGTTGATGAAGGCGTTGAGTTACGTAAAGCCGGTATTACACTTCCAATGATGGTAATGCACCCTGAGCCAAATAGTTACGACACAATGATTAAATATAATTTGGAGCCCGAAATTTCGAGTTTCCGAATGCTTGATATGCTTGAGGAGGCATTAGCTACTTCCGAAAACACTTCTCCGGTGGGTATTCATATAAAAATTGATACCGGTATGCACCGCTTGGGATTTCAAAAAGAAGATTTAAAAAAATTAGTTGGTCGCATACAAGGTATGCAGGAACAAATTTTTATATGTTCTGTATTTTCTCATTTAGCTTCATCTGATTTGCCCGAAAATGACGATTTCACTAATAAGCAAATTAACAAATTAATAGAAACAAGTGATTTTATTAAAACATATTTTAACTATCCAATATTAGTACATATTTTGAATTCTGCCGGAATTTCGAGGTTTCCCGATGCTCAATTAAATATGGTTCGTTTGGGTATTGGTATGTATGGTGTGCCTGTTTGCAAATCAGAAGAAAATGCTTTGCAAAATGTATGTACTCTACGCACATCGCTATCGCAAATAAAAAATATTGCAGCCGGCGATACTGTTGGTTATAATTTGCAATGGAAAGCCGAAAAAGATACTCCAATTGGTGTAATTCCAATAGGTTATGCTGATGGTTTGCACAGAGCTTATGGAAATAGTGTTGGCAAAGTTTTAATTAAAGGGAAATTAGCTCCAATAATTGGTGTTGTGTGTATGGATATGTGTATGATTGACCTTACAGGAATTGATGCTATAGAAGGCGACTCTGTAATTATTTTTGGCAACGATTATTCAATAAAAAATGTTTCAAATGCGCTTGGAACAATCTCTTATGAAGTCCTTACTGGAATTTCTCGACGAGTAAAAAGAGTTTATTATCAAGAGTAAGTTATCTGCGTTTTTGTTCATTGAAACTTTGTGTGTTGTAACTTCGTGCTTAACACTTCCAACTCTGATTTTATCTATTTTGTTCTTCAATAGCTTTTATAGCACAATTTAACCTATCAATTCCATTTCCTGAAATTATTTTATATGGATACCCCGAATCGTCAAGTTCTTTTTTGTAAATATTAAAAAGTTCTTTACGTAAATGTGGATGTTCGCGCTGCGGATCATATTCCCAAGGCAAATCAATATCACAAAGTAGGTGTAAATCGTATTTATGTTTTTTAATTTTATTTAAAATCCAAGTACTACATTTATTAAATACAAATTCACTCCATATTTTAGTAACAAAAAAATCAGTATCAATAAATAAATAATTATCTGATTTTTGAGCTATTATCTCTTCATTTTCGAGTTGTTTTTGAGCAATTATTTCAATATCATCAAATATATATGGACGATTCAATGAATCAATATATGTTCGAGCATATTCTGAAATCCATTCTGAAGAATAATATTTAGCTAACTCTTTAGTTAGCCAAGTTTTACCGGTTGATTCCGGTCCTGTAATTGCAATACGTTTAAGCAATTGTAACAAGTTTAGTTTTTAATACTTTTTTCCATTTTAAATAAGCATAAATAGCCAAAAATGTATAAATAGCAAATAATCCTGCAGTTACATATAGTTCTTGTGTTATAAACATTATTGTTAAAATTATATCAGTTGGAATCCATACCAACCAATTTTCAATAAATTTTCGAGCTTGCATCCATGTAGCAATTATGCCTGCAGCAGTTGTTGCAGCATCGAACATTATCATATTTGAATCTTTGTTCTCTAATGCTAAATATATTATTCCAATTAAAATAATAAATAAAACAAGAATAAAATATCTATATGAATTATCTAATAACTTTATTTCTGCAGTGCGACCTTTTTTCTTTTTTATCCAGCTGTAAATTCCATATATGCTAATAATTAGGTAAATAATTTGCAATGTCATATTGGCATAAATTCTTTGGTCGTAGAAAATCCAAGCATAAATAACTACATTAATAATTCCCGAAAACCAACATAAAACGTTTTGACGTGCAGCTAAAAGTACATATATCAAACCAAAAAATGCTGCAGTAAGTTCTTTCCAGTTTAATAAAATATATTGTTGAATAGTTTCCATATTTATAATTTATGCAAACGTACATTATTTTTTTTATTTTTCAATAAAAAAATAAAAAAACCTGCTTTGTGAGCAGGCTTAATATTTTAATCAATAACTAACTCTTCAATATCACGTTTGTATTTTTGCAACAAATATAAATTGATAGTACAAGCAGCTTGTCCAAGTTTTTCTACTAACGAAAAATAATAATTAATACCATTTAATAAATTGGTTTTAAAAGTATTATAATAATCTATCTGTTTAACCGAAAGAGGCTTTTCGGCTTCGTTCATATCTGTTATTAAAAACTTAATATATAAAACCAGCTCATTAATAAACATATTAGGGCGATTATTATCTCTTAATAAATTTGTTCTGCCATAAATATGGTCAACCATTTCGTTTAAAGATACAATTTTATCAAAATAAGCTAAATTAGGACCCGGACAAATAGATACTGCTGATCCTTCAACTTTTACATCTAAATCGTTAACAAGCAATGGCGTTGTTCCTAAACCCACACAAATACAGGATTTTACTGTTATTTTATCGAAAGCTTTTTTGTATTCAACTTCATTCAAGTTTAATTCATCAAGTTCTTTAATTTTATTTCGCTGCCATTGTCTTGAGCCGGTACAAAGTCCTTCTTGATTTAAGGCGCCATACTTTTTCGGACATGGACTTCCAGGTTTTCCACTATCAATCCATTCTTGTTTTTCAACGTCTTTAGTATTGTTTCTCAGTGTGTTAAATGGAACTCCAAGAGGAGAAGTATCGCTAAGATATAAATCTTTTTCTTTAGCATCAATTAAAAGAGATAAAGTATTTTTATCAACATTAACAACATCAGGAACTAATAAAAATGGTGATCCCCAACCTATTGAATCAAGATTGTAATAATTTAACAAAAAATCATGCTCTTGATGAGTGCCAACACCACCTTGAGCAGTAACTCTAATTTTAGGTGGATTTTGTGGACAAGGTCGTTTTTGGGTTATTAATGATGCAGTATATAATTCAAACGTAGAATTAATCAACTCAGTACGATTATTTTTAAAATCTTCTAGTATTGGTCCCATTAAATGACCTTGAGTAGGGAAAGCATGTCCACCACAATTTAAGCCCGATTCAATTCGATATTCAGAAACCCATAACCCTTTTTTAGCAAAAAATTTACCTTGTATAATAGCCGACCTGTAATCACTTACTTTTAATATTATTCTTTTTTTCAAAAAACCATTTTCATCAGGATAGAAATCGTTAAATTTTTCAAAATAAGCATATAATCGCGGATTCATTCCTGCCGACAAAACTACTGATGAGTTTAAATTACTATTAGCAAAACCTCTTAAAGCTGCATGTGCATCGTTAAATTCAACTGATTGAGCTTCTTCATTTAAAAAATTAGGTTTATCTAATTTGGTCATAATATTAACATCAATATCGCCGGTAGTTAAATTATCAATAATCCAATTTAAATCTTTTTTCTTTTGAATATCTTGCTGGAAATGATGAAATTTTTGTTTAATTGGAGAAATATCGGGAAGTAATTCCATGTATTTTTCAAATTCTTTACCTAATTCAGCTGCAGAATTTTTTAAATCAGCAAATTTATCTTTTACAATTTTATCAATTGTATTCAAATATGAAGTTATGCGTTTTGCTCGAAAATCTTCTACTTTATTAGAAATTTCTTGATATGGAATTTCAAATTTTTTACAATAAAATTCTCGCATCTTTTCAATTAAGATATCATCTAATAGTGAAATCACCGATGAAACGCCAAGATGGGCAACTTTAACAGGAGTATCTATAGTAAAACCAATTCCCATTACTGGGATATGAAAATTATGCATAAACAATTCTTTTATAAACAATTCTCTTAAAAAATAATAGTTGTATTTGATTTTAACGCCTATTATTAATTAAAATAATGTACAAAGATACTACAATTTAATGTGTAAACGAAACAATAATTTATTACTTTATGTTAAAAACAATTAACTTGCAATAGTTTTTCATAAACAAAAAGTTGCATTAATAAATTGAATTCAGATTATTGATATTCTTTATTTTATTATTTCTGAAAATTTAATTTTTTAATACTTGGTTGATTTTTTTATTTTTTATAAATATTTTGTATATATTAAGAGTTAAATTTAATGTTAAACTCATATTTTTTTCAATATAAAGCAAATCGATCGGGTTCAATTTTTTAGCAGCTATATGCTGAAATCTTAATTTGATAAATTTATAGCCCAATCCAATAGTAAATGATGGTTCGATAAAATAAAAATCTTTTTTTCCCACATCTTGTCAAGTTACTTAAAAATTGAAGCTGACTACAATACTAGAATAACCTACTTAACCAGCAATTTTTTATACCGCCTGTATAGCCAGTTATATCTTTATCACTTCATAAATTGATTTTTGCACCTCATCTTCCCATTCATTGATAATTTCTTCCCAAATCATTTTTGAACTATTAATTTGTTTAAATTTATATTTGTAAACAATATCAGAATTTGGTCCGTCAAAATAAACATATAGACTATCGGTACCCTTTTTATACCATATTGACTCATCAAAACTGTTTGGATAAGTCCAATAAATTATTAAAATCGAATCCTCCTTAAATTCAAAATAGCGACCATCATCTGTGATTCTATTTACTATAGTATCATTATTTCTAATATCAAGATATTGTTCAGTATTTATCATCCAAATACCAAGAATAGGGTAAGATGGATTTGAAATGCCATGAATAGGGTCAGACGTAATCGAATCAATTTTTTCCTTTTTGCATCCAATAAGTATTGTTGTGCTAATTGCTATATATAACAAATAGCATTGTAGTTTTTTAATGTTTTTCATTTTGTTTTAATTTTATTATTTCCGAAAATTTAATATTTAAGACTTGGGTGTTTCTTTTTATTTTTTGTAAATATTTTGTTTATATTAAGAGTTAAATTTAATGTTAAACTCATGTTTTTTTCGATATAAAGCAAATCGCTCGGGTTCAATTTTTTAGCAGCTATATGCTGAAATCTTAATTTGATAAATTTATAGCCCAATCCAATAGTAAATGAAGGTTCGATAAAATAAAAATCTTTTTTTCCTACATCTTTAAAATCGTAAATTTCTTCATTTGATACAAAAATAGAGTGATGTTTAATATTATGTAAATCATAATTTACATGTGTAAATCGAGCTGATAGAGCAAAATCGAAATAGTCGTCGGAATACCCTAATGATGGTTGAATAAATTGTCTATATATATTTAACTTATAATAATCTTGATTTCTACCAATTTGTCCAAAACCGTAACCAAAATTTATTGCAGGGAAAAAACAATTATAGTAGTTCTTATAAATAATCAATTCATTATCCCATAGAAAATGATCAGAATTATTATCGGCTTTATAATCAGATATTAATGCAATATTATTTGTTATTGAATAACCAATATTATAATTAGTAAAATGACATTCGTCTATCCCAATAGATAAATTTGCGTCGCCTTTTTCTTTAAATTTTAATACATTTTGACTTGTAGGAACATAGTAATATGTAGAACATGAATATAATCCAATTATATTTAAAAAAACTAACCCTATTTTAATGTATCTATTTTTCATTTTGATTAAATATTAATTATTATTGTTCATTGTTATATATTAAATAAATAAGTTTCTAAAAACCCATTTTTATTTAAAAAACTATCAAAACTCTTTTCCTCTAAAATCTAAAGAATATCTCTCCGCTCAATGCATTGTTATTAAATTTTGTATGTAATTCTTTAACGAGATGATAAGGCGAATAATGATAGTTTATTCCAAAACCAATATAATTCCTATTAAAAATTGGTTTAATTGCTGACAAACCAAATGAAATATGTAAAGTCTTAACATCAAAATATTCATTTTCTTCGTTAGTTTTACCTTTTTTAGACAATCCAGTACCTATAGATTCAATTCCAATTCCAAACTTTGGTATAATTATTAAATTATTATTTTCATATATTTTATAGCCTACTAATCCACCAAAAAAATAACCTATTTCAGAATTAATATTATTAGTATCTCCAAGTGCAAAAAATTTGAAATCTTTATCATTAATATTCCTTCTGAATTTAAACCCTAATTCTACAATTATTTTATTTTGCAATGGTGTGCTAAAAGTTATTCCAATTATAGGGCTGTAGTTAAAAATTCTTTCAGTACCAATAGGAGTATAAATGCCAGAATACAAAGTATATGCAATCCATCTATTATGGTATTTGAATTTTTCATCTCTCATATAATTTCTTATATAGCATTCTTTATAATTATGTTTTAATATTTCGTTATCAAATTGTTCGATATCAAAAGAAAACAATAAACATATTAATTTTTCATCGGCTGAAAGATTTTTTGATTTTAAAAGTTCTTTTGATTTGCTAATAACAATCGAATCAATTTTGTGTCGTAAAGGAACGAAACAAAAATATGATTTATAATCAGAGTAAATATATCCATAGTTTGGTTTTTTAGAATCATATATTCGATTCTTTAAAACATAATGCAAGTTGTTTTCAAAATAGGATTTAATTGAATCAATAGGATTTTCATTATTAATTATTGATTTTATAATAATAAGTCTTTGGGTGCATTCTGAAATTCCACATGCTTTTATCCAAGCATTAATAATAAGATTAAATGTATCATTATTGTTTGCTGACAAACTCTCTGACAAAATATCAGCTGCATTAAGTGATATTGTTTCGCAATCTAAAACATCTCTTTTAGCAGAAAGTTGTTTCGTAATATTATCTTCCTGTCCATAAGATGCAAATGATAATACAATTAATAAAGCAAATCCTATTCCTATATTATTAGTAACATATTTAAATTTTATACAATTACAAACAGCATTTAAGTTGACACTTTTGTTCCATAGCATTGATTTTGTTTTCATAATTGTAAGTTTTAATTTTTTTTTAAATAAATTACGATACAAATGTACTGTATGAATACACTCAACAAAAACGGATATATGCGTTTTGTTTTTTTAACATTTGTATTTTTTAACTTAAATCTTCAAATTATAATAACTACTTTTGCTTATATTTGCAATATTTGCAAATCGTAATTGTGGTTTTATTAAAAATTGCAAATCAATTTTTGGTAATTATTTATTAATACAAAAAATATTTATATGGGAAACACATCACTTCAAAGTCTGTTTTTTGAGAAAATAAAAGAAATGTTACCGGCTAGTACAACCTTAGTTAATGAACTTGAAGATATACTAGGACTTAGTATCGATAGTGCTTACAGAAGAATTAGAGGCGAAACAATTTTAGATATTAATGAAATTGCTACCCTGTGCGGACATTATAAAATATCATTTGATTCGCTTCAAGAAAATAATTCGGGTACTGTTACTTTTAAATATAACTACTTAAAAAACGATGAATTTAGCTTTAAAGAGTATATTAATAACGTTTATAGAGATTTAAAAAAAATAAATCAGATAAAAGATAGTCAAATTATATTTGCAGCAGAAGATATTCCTATTTTTCATCATTTTCAATTTGCAGAACTGGCTTCTTTTAAAATGTTTTATTGGATGAAATCGGTTATGAATGTTCAACGATTTGAAAATGAAAAATTTAGCATTGATTTAATTGATGATGAAACAAGAGAGGTTGGTGAAAAAATATATGATTTATATTGCCAAACTAATTCTGTTGAAATTTGGACTGAATTAACGATATTTAGCATTTTAAAACAGATTGAATTTTATTGGGAATCGGGCAATTTTAAAAGTCAAGAAGATGCATTATTAATTTGCAATCAACTTCAACAAGAACTTGCTTGCATTCAAAAACAAGCTGAACTATCAACAAAAATAACAAACGAAAATACTCGAAACAACTTTGAAAATAATTTTAAGCTCTATTTAAGCGATATTGAACTCGGAAATAACTGTATTTTAGTAAATATGGGAAGTGTGAAATTTGTTTATTTAGTTCATTATACTTTTAATACACTAATTACTTCAAATAATACTTTTGCAGAAGAAACAGACGAGTGGTTAAATACACTAATTAAAAAATCGAGTTTAATAAGTGGAGTTTCCGAAAAACAACGGTTTCAGTTTTTTAAGAAATGCAATTCGGAATTGGATAAATTAATTGCTAAAATTAGTTGATTTTTTTTGAAAAAAGCCTTAATTTGTATTTATAGAATCATAATAACACCATAAAATATACAATAAAATAGAATTTAAAAAACTCTATTTTTGGTACATTCATTTACTAAATTTGAAAATTTATCATGTCTATTTTGTCGTCAATATTTATATTTTCTAAATACAAAACTATTATTATTGTTTTAATAATTTTAATAGTTTCGCTATTGTTACAATCAATATTTGGAGTAATTTCAATTGATACTTTCAAGTTTCCGGTAAATTTATTCGTTTTTATTGAGTTCTTTGTTGGAATTATTGCTTTATATTTAATTTTTAAAAGACATTTCGTAGTTAAATGGCTATCATCTTCATCGGCAGCTATAAGTTCTATTATACTTTTTTCGGTTTGGGTAGTTTTTATGGCTATAATTCCTCAAATTGAAAAAGAAAAAACTCCATTATTGTTTTCGCTAAACAATGTTTTGCATACTTGGATGTTTGCTATTTCGTCAGCATTTTTAATAATTACTTTAGGATTTACCATTTTGCGACGTAGTTTTCCATTTCGAGGAAGAAATATATTGTTTTTTATTAACCATTTTGGTTTATGGCTTACAATTACTTCCGGACTTTTAGGAGCTGCTGATAGAAAAGAACTAACTATGCAAGTTTTTGAAAATCAATTAGTATGGTATGGACAAGATAAAAATAATAATATTACTGAATTGCCTTTTGCTATTAAATTGAATAAGTTTGTAATGCTTTCGTACCCTCCAAAGATTGCAGTTATTAACAAACAAGGAAAACCCTACAAACTAAATGGCGACCAGCTATTTGAAATTACTAAACCAGCTAAAATAAAAATAGGAAGTTATAAAATTGATATTTTACATTTCTATCCAGAAGCATTAATTAATGACGATACAATTAAAGAATATATTGGAGAATTTGGAACTTCGCCAGCAACTTATGTAAATATTTTATTATCAAATAATAAAACTATTAATGGCTTTGTTTCATCGGGAAGTTACGCTCAGCAGAACAAAATCATTGAAATATCAAAAGACACACTTCTATGTTTATTATCTCCGGAACCAGCTTATTATGGCTCAAATATTGTGCTTTACACTAAGACGAATAATAAAGCTGAGTTAAAGAAAATTTCTGTAAACAACCCTATTAAAGCCGAAGGTTGGACAATTTACCAATATAGTTATGATACTAAACTTGGCAAAGATTCGCCATATAGTGTATTTATGATTGTTAAAGATCCTTGGTTGCCGATGGTTTATATTGGAATTTTTATGATGATGGTAGGTTCAATTTTAATGATATTTACAAAAGCAAACTCAAAAACAATAAAGGAGGAGTTCTCATGAATTGGAGTTGGCTAATTTTAATCTTTATTATTTTTGTTTTAAGCTGGCTTTCAGGAGGTTTTGTTATGATGTTTGTTTCTGAAAGGAAAAAGATTAAAAAAATCACAAAGTATTTACCACTTATTGGAAACATAGCAATTTTAATTTTTATTGTTATTTTGTGGATAAATATTGAACGTCCGCCAATGCGAACAATGGCTGAAACTCGCTTATGGTACTCGTTTTTTGTGGCTTGGGTTACATGGATAATTTATTTGCTAACATCAGATAAAGCAATTTATTGGCTTGGTTTTATAATGACATCAATTTTCTTGTTTATTGATATAATTCACCCCGAATATCAGAGCAAATCGCTAATGCCTGCACTTCAAAGTCCTTGGTTTATCCCTCATGTAGTAGTTTACATGATTTCATACTCAGTTTTAGGGGCTTCATGTTTTTCGGCAATTAAAGGGTTGTTTTCGTTGTATAAAAAAAATACAATATCCGATAAATATATTTTGCTTTCAATGAAGTTAGTTTATCCGGGAATAGGATTGCTAACCTTAGGAATGCTTATGGGAGCATTGTGGGCAAAAATTGCATGGGGAAATTATTGGTCGTGGGACCCAAAAGAAACATGGGCTTTGCTTACATGGCTTTTTTACTTAATTACAATACATATTCATCATTCATTTCCTAATAAGAAAAAACTGCTTTTATGGCTTTTGGGATTGTCTTTTATAGTTTTAATTATTACATGGATGGGAATTAAATATATTGCTCCAAGTATGCAAAGTATTCATATTTATGGTGGGTAATTATATTAAACTATTTTATAATAATAATGTATTTAAAAAGTGTATTTTTGTGAAATAATACTAAAAACATTCTTAATTTTACACATTATTTAAACAGATATTTACGAGACGAGCCAATTAAAAAACAATTAAAACCAAACGTATGAAAAAAAAACTATTATTCGCAATAGCATTATTTACAATATCATTTACAAATTGTAATATTTCTGTAGCACAAAGCGGTTCAAAATCAACTATTAAAGGCAAGGTTGTTTCATCAGATTCATTAAAATCATT
>CAZRCF010000020.1:0-4886 GCA_964598505.1 uncultured Lentimicrobiaceae bacterium
ATTTTACAAAATTAGTGAATATTTTTTAGAAGTCGCCTCACCAACGAAAGACTTATTTATAAAAAAGCCAGCTGGCGCTGGCAAAGTTGAGATTTTAAGGGGAATTCAGGAAGGAGTGTTAATAAATTATCTTTTACTTGTTTTTATTTCAAATGCTGATTTTTTTTCAAATTTATTTATGCGGTATTTGAATGAAATCATCAAATATCTTCCAATTACATTTGATTGTTTTTCGAGCAAATAATTTATATCACTTATTCGCTCAATACCTTTATTTTTATCAAGCAAGTCAAAAGCTTCTATTGTTATAACACCTCGTTTGTTTTTTAGAAAATATCTTGATATTTCGGCACGTAATAATGGAATATCAATTGCTTTATCAAAACTTCGAGCATCGTATCGAGTTACATCTGCAATAAACGAAAAATACCATTTATCATTTGGAGTAAAACTAATTTCGGTAAAACCGCTTAAATTAAGATAAGTTTTATTTAGCGATTTTTGTATTGAATATTTAGCATCTGATACTTTTACTGTACCACCAATGCTAAAATCCCACTTTTCTTTTTTCCTATTATCGAAGCTAATAGATAAAGAGTGATTAAAATTAGTATTTGTATTTTGTAATCCATTTACAAAATTTATTCCTTGATTAAAATTTTCATTTAATCCCGTACGTAAATTTGCCCCAATAATACGAATGGGAGCAGAATAACTAATATTTGCGCCAGCTCTATAATCATCGGAAACATTAACTAATGTAGTCGTTTGCGATAGGTTAGGCAAAATAGTACGAGATAAATTAATTTTATTGTTAGTATAACTTGCATTCAAATTAGCTAAGATTGAAGTTTGTGAAAACTGATCGAAAAGCATCCATCCAAATTGAACATTATGGCTATATTCGGGTTTTAAATTACTGTTTCCACAATACAAATTCAAAGGATTTAAAGTGTTTATAACAGGTAAAAGCTGATTTGCAGAAGGAGCATTTACAGATGAATAATAATTAAACGAGAGATGTCGTCCAGTAGTAAAATCATAATCCCACGATAGATTTGGAACAAAATACAAATTATCGAATTTTATTTTGTCTTTATATATTAATAAACTACTTAAGCTAATTTTTTGAACCTTTGCCGCTATATTTAATTTGCTTTTTGACGTATTTCGTTTGAAAGAAAATCCACCACGAATCCATACATATTGTTTAGTAAAATTGGGGCTTAACGAATCTATTAACAGCTTTTCATTAGCGGGATAACCATGCGAACGAATAAGATTCTCGTTTTCAGAACCAACACTTATTGATGGTTCGAGATATATAATACTACCAATTTTTCGTGTTACCGATGTTGAAAGTGAATAACCAAGAAGTTTGGCATCATCGTTTTGGAAGCGTTTATCAGTAATTGTTTGATTAGTAATAAAATAGCGTGATATATTATCCCATTGAGTTTTTGACAAGCTTTGAGAGCCAGAAACATCAGCATTTATTTTAAAAAGTTTCCAATTGTTTTTCCATTTTTTTAAATATGAAGCTGAAACTTTTTCTGAAATCCCATTTGCATTATCATTTGTAAAACTATAAAGGTTATTTAAAAGAATATCATTTGCAAAACTTTCGGAAAAAGAATTTCCTTTAGTGTTCCCATTAGTAAGACTTACACTTCCATTAATTGTAAGATTTTGTGTTGAGTCAATTCTGTTTTTCCAACCAAAATTTAAGCGATGAGCCCTGTTTTTAGACGATTGTTCTAAATCATCATTTTGCCTAAACGAACTTGATGGTGAAAAATTATTTGTGTTTGAATTTTCTATCAATTTTTTATCAGTTCCATTTCCAAGATAACTAATATTAAATCTATTATTACTATGTGCTTCGTACATATAATTAATGCCCCCTGCACCGGAAGTAATAAGTCCATTTATTGGTTGCCCAAAATTTATTGGCAAGTTATCATTACTGCCAAAACTCATTTGCATTCCACTTCCTCCGGACATAAGACTTTGCAACCCACCATTAAAATCAAGGTAATCTCTAAACGAAAAACCAAATTTATTAACATTGTTAAGCATTCCTAAAGCGGCAAATTGATTTTTTCGAGTAAAACGGTATAGTTTAGCGCCAACCTGAAATCTTTCATTATCAGCTCCGCCAGCCATTAAATCGCCGAAATAGGCATTTTTTTTACCATCTTTTAAAATCAAATTTATTGTTTTTTGGTAAGAACCGTCGTCGATTCCAGTTAGCTCAGTTTCTTCCGATTTTTTGTTAAAAACCTGAACTTTTTCAATTGCATCTGATGGTAAATTTTTAGTAGCTATATTTGGGTCACTTCCAAAAAACTCTTTTCCATCAACAAGAACTTTTTGAACATTTTCGCCTTGAGCTTTAATGTTTCCGGCTCTATCAACTTCAACACCAGGTAGTTTCTTTAGCAAATCTTCAACCACAGCATCGGGTTTTGTTTTAAATGAACTGGCGTTGTACTCAATGGTATCTTTTTTAATTAAAATTGGAATACGTTCACCTTTTATTTGCACTTCATTAAGGTTCTGAATTAATGGCTTCATAGTTATTGCACCAAGATTACTACCTCCTTGAATTGGAAGCTCCAAATTTTTATAAATTGACTGATAACCCATATACGAAGATTGAAAAAGATATTTTCCTGAATTAATATTTTTTATTTCAAAACAACCTTGAGCATTTGTAATACCATAATTTGTAAGAGTTGAATCTTCTGGATGAAGCAAAACTGCTGTTGCGTAGATTAATGGGTTCCCTTTTTCATCAAAAATATAACCTTTCAATGTATTTTGTTGAGCAAAAGAGTTTAAGGTAATTAATAATATAAAAACACAAAAAATATTTTTCATAAACTTAAGCATAATACTAAAAATTAATTACCAGTTGAATATTCCATTTTCATTATTATTTGAGTTCCGCCACTATTTTTTTCTCCCATTTCTTTAAGTTTCTCTGAAACAATTTCATCATACTCTTTTTTACTCACTTTTTTCCCTTTTTTAGGTTTTGCAAGCTGTTTATCATCAATTTTTTTCAACTCAACGGATTTTGCAATTATTGTTCTATTACCATTATTAATATCAATTTCAAGAATTAAACCGGGCAAGTTGCCATATTCTGAAGGACCGGTTGAATTTGAAATTACAGGTGTAAACCAAGCAATAATTTTATCAGAACTGTCTTGTCGGGTTGCTTCTTGACAAGGAAATCCCAATATCATTTTTTGTTTTCCTGTTAATTTCCATTCCAATTTATCCAAATCCGATTCAACTAAAAACATTCTATTCATAAAGTCCTTTTGTTCTATTTTCTTATTATTTTTAAAGTCTTTACAAACTATTTCATCGGGTTCGCTAATGTAAATTTTCATTGAACCGTTTTCTGATTCCTGTATGGTTTCGTTATTTTCATTTTTACTCGATTTTTTATAAATAGATATTTCATTGTTGAAATACAATACTTTTTTCAATCGTTGTTCTTTTGGTAGCATCGATTGCATTTCAGAAGGCATACTATCTAATTTAATATCAAATTTTAGCACTTCTTCGTAGTTAACCAAACCTTCACTTTTCGGTTGAGTTTCATCTGTTTGAGCTTTCACAAAAAACATTGTTGAAAAGCATAAAATTGTTAGAATTGATTTTTTCATTTTGTGTGTTTTTAATTTGGAATTGAAAAATTATTAATATTTTTATTTGGAGCAAAGATAATTTTCAAATAGCTTAGGTAAGGTTAAAGCATTACCAATTAAGGTTAATTAAGGTTAATGCGTTGATAATTAAATTGTTTTTTATCTATTTTTGTATTTGAAAATTATAAAAAAATGAAAAAAATCTCTTTTATACGATTAACGATGTTTGCCAGCCAAATACTCCTTTTGCTTTTTTTGGGTAACTGGATATTTAGTCAATATAATGAACAAAAAAGCATACTTGTAAAAGATTTAGAAAGAGGATTGTTCGATTCTGAAAAACAAGTCTTGGATTCTATGATGTCAAAATATATTATAAATCCAATTATTGACGAGGTTCAAAGTTGTACAATTAAACTTGATGAAGATTATACTGTTACAAAACCATCGTCTAAGATAAAAATCACTACAGAAATAAAAAACATTGATTCTGAAAAATATATTGTAGAAGCTGGCAAAGAGTTTTCTAAAGCAAATAAAAACTCAACAAAAAAATATATATCAAAAACCGAACCTTATAAAGTTTATAATACTTCATCAAAATCTGAAATACATTTTGATACAATTAAAGTAATTAACAAATCAGAAAAAGATAAAAAAGACAAAATGCTTTATCAAGGAGTTAAGATATTTATTAACAAAATAGGTGGTAAAACCATGACAAGTTATTATGAAAATGATATTAATGATTCTTCTTCTGAAACGTCATCGAGTTTGAAAGCTGACACAATTTTACTTAAAAATATATTTTCCGATTTTATAAACAAAAACAGCTATAATTTTTCACTCAACCGGATACCTATAAATGATACTATTTCAAAAAACAAAAACCTAAACAAAATATATTTGAATTGTAATTCCCTTGATGACTCAATTGGTTTTGAAATAAGCGATTTTCAATTTTTCCTGTTTAAAAAAATTAGTCCACAGATTTTATTTGCCTTGCTACTATTGCTATTAACGTCAATTGCATTTAGATTATCATATATTAGCATAAAAAAACAGAAGCAACTTCTTACAATTAAAAATGATTTTATAAGCAATATTTCGCATGAGCTAAAAACGCCTGTTTCAACAGTTAAAGTGGCACTTGAAGCCCTTTTAGATTTTGATATGAAAAAAAACCCTGAAGTGGTAAACGAATACCTTGAAATGTCGCTT
>CAZRCF010000020.1:4986-12775 GCA_964598505.1 uncultured Lentimicrobiaceae bacterium
GGTCTTGGGCTTAATTATGCTGCATTGGTTATGAAACATCATAAAGGAAAAATTGAAGTTAAAAATCTTATTGATGGCGGTTGTGCATTTACACTAACTTTTCCAAAATCAATTTAATGAAACAAGCATAAAAATTCTTTTCACCCAAGAGAATGATAATTAGCGAGTTCCATACGACAAATAAAAACAAATTAAAAATGAACGTATGAAAACAAAAATACTATATATTGAAGACGAACCATTTTTGGGAAAAATAGTAAAAGAAACTCTTGAAAATCAAGACTTTGAAATTTTACTTGTTAATGATGGAGCAAAAGTAATGTCTGCTTTTCAATCGTTTACACCCGATATTTGTCTGCTTGACGTTATGCTACCAAATATTGATGGATTTACACTTGGACAACAAATTAGAAGTATTTATCCACATTTACCAATAATTTTTTTAACAGCAAAAGTTGAAACTGATGACCTTGTAAAAGGTTTTGATAGCGGAGGAACCGATTATATAAGAAAACCTTTTAGCGTTAAAGAACTTATTGTACGTATAAACAATCAACTCAAATTAATGTCGTCAGTAGATAATAATAAAAACAATAACTTAAAAGATGAAATTATTTTAGGAAAAATTAAATTTATTCCAAATAAATATGAATTACATTCGTCATCAAAAGTAATTAAATTATCGTCTCGAGAATCGGAGGTTTTAAGCATATTAGCATCACACCAAAACGAATGTGTTGATAGAAAAGTTTTGCTTATGAGTGTTTGGCAAGACGATTCATTTTTTAACTCGCGTACATTAGATGTTTATATTCGTAAACTTCGAAATTATCTCTCCGAAGAACCTGATATTGAAATTATTACACTAAAAGGAAAAGGATACCATTTTATTGTACCACAAAATTAAAATTATACAATTTGCTAAAACAAAATAACATAAATAAATACAAACCGGCAGTTAGCAAATCAAAATTGCTTTTGTTTGCCGGAATATTATGGATTGCTGTTGGCACAATACTTTGCAGTTTTGCTTTTCATTGGTTACAACATTATACTGGTAAAAATGCTTTAGTTTTTATAGTTTTAGGAATTTTATTAGCTTTGATAATTCATCATTTTGGATTTTTGAGAGTGGTAGATAAAAACTTAGGTCGAATTTCGCTAATGGAAATAAAAGTTTGTGCTTTTTCTTTTATGTCGTGGAAAAGCTATTTATTAGTAATTGTAATGATGAGTTTTGGATTTTTATTGCGTCATTCTGATATTCAAAAAGAATATCTATCATTAATTTATATTGCTATTGGCGGTGCTTTAGCTTTATCAAGCATTAGGTATTTTAGGCGGTATTACGAAATATTTTTTAAAGACAATGGGTAATTTTAATTTAAAAATTACCCATTGAAATATTTTTATTCTTTCTTTTTATCAATTTCAATTATTAACTTTTCCAAAGTGTTTTTTAGCTCTATTGATTTTATTTTTTTATTTATTGTAGTTATTGTATTCTTAATTATTGTGTAATCTGCATTTGGAAATTCTTTTAGCAAATGAGGATAACAAGTATTTATTATATCTATATATTCAACAATTGCCTCGTCGTTAAAAGCATCTTCTTTTGTTAAGAATTCTATGTATAAATTGAAATTATTCACAGCCGTTTGTTCATTTGCCTTAACAATTCTTACTAATTCTTCATCTTCTGGGTTTAATGAATTTTTTATCATTGCCTCATTAGAAACTTTAAAATAAAGTAGTTGAGTATTTAAAGAAAATTTAATTGATCTAACAAGTTCAACAGGATAAACAAACTTATCTTGTGGGTCTAATTCTTGATAAATTCCCTGAATCTCTTTAGATAAGTCAAAAAACTTTTGAGCTTTTTCTTTTCTATGGGTAAGCCCTAATTGATTATCTTGAAGCACAATTGATACATTTTCACTATCAATTAATTTTTTAAAAACATCAACAGTATTTGGGTCTGAAAGTCTAGGATTCCCTTCTTCTTTGGGATTATAATATTTAATTTGACTAATTGCAGCTTCATAATCGGGTATATCCCAATATTTTTTATCCATATGATAATTTTCTGATAATTTTGACTTACAGCTTATAAGCAAAACTGATACGATAATAAATCCTGTAAATTTTAATAATTTCATAGTTCACTATATTTTATTTGTTTATTTTTTTAAAGTAATAATTTTATCTGAATAATTATCTAAGCTATTTAAACAGCTATCAATTCTATTTTGCCATTCAATTTGTTTTCCTATAACATAGCTGTGATATGTTTCATCGTCATATTGACATTGCAATTCACGCTTTTTTTTTATTAAGCTAATCTTTATTTTATCAATATTTATAGGTTTGTTATTAATAATTAAATCTTTTATCTCTTTTCTCATCAATCGTGCATAGTACTCAGTAATATGAAAATGATACATTTCATGCATTAATAGTCCTTTAGAATACAAATTTCTATTAAAAACATAGGAACGTGAAGGATGAAATAGTGCTTCAATTTGAATTGTATTATCATTTTGTTTTGTTCTAATACTTGTTGAAACAAATGCAAATTTTTTTTCTCCGTGTAGATTTTCTTGAGGTCTTTTCAAACCTCTAAAATCATTTAGTGTAATACTTTTCCAATTCTCGAAGGGTATAGGTGCTTTGTACTGAATATAATTAATATCAAATAAAAGAGTAAAAAGAATTGCTATTAATGAAAAACTTGTTATAATTATATCAACAAAACTAAAACTTGTTTTATAAGGTGATAATTTTTGTTGTTTACTACTATAAATTTTAATTATTAAACTAATTGCATATAATATAGACGATATGAAAATACTTATAAAGAACAATAAAATAAATGGAATTAAATCAAAGTAAATATAATCAAGTTGAGCAAATAATTTAATTCTATAATTTATAATGTTAAAGCCCAAAGAAATAGATACAATATATAGCAAAAAACTCCAATAATTTAAAAACACTTTTGTTTTCAGTAAATAATAAACATGAAAAAAAAAGAAAAAAAATCCTAATCCAATTATATATAAAATTTCGAGATTAAATACAAATAGTTCAAATAATCTAATTATAGCTATTGAAAAGAAAATCCAAATAGCTGTGTTTTTAAAAAAATCGAAATATTTGTTTTTGAATATTTTTAACATAGCTGACGTAAAATATAAAAATACAATAAATTTCTTTATCTTAAATTTATTGTTTTTATTGATTATGATAATAATAATTTTTAAATATTATTGCAAATATATAATTTTTTCTTAAAAAATAAAAAAACAAATGCACTTCTAAATTTTTTTTCAATTCAAAAAATTAATCCCCAAACGAAATACCCAAACCACGAGCAGAATTAACAATATCGCTATCCGGATTAACGAAATTAGAGTTGTTAATTGCTTGAGTAAAAGGAACCGAAATAATATTTGGATGACGATAAGCTGCCATTTCGCCAAATTTTTCTTCCAAAACCATTTCAAAAGCTTTTACCCCAAATTGAGATGCCAAAACTCTATCAAAAGCAGTAGGAATACCTCCACGCTGTAAGTGCCCGAGAACAGTAACGCGAATATCTTGATCAACACCGGCTGCCATAAGGTCTGCTTTTAGTTTTTCGCCAACACCACCAAGTTTAAAATTCTGATAACCGACCTCATCGGAAGCCACTCCGGTAGCATGTCCGCCTACAGGTTTTGCACCTTCAGAAATAACAATATTGCAAAAACCGCGTCCTTTATGATATCGAGTGTTAATTTTTTCAATAATTTTTTCAATGTTGTACGGAACTTCGGGAATTAAACAAACGTTTGCACCTCCGGCAATTGCAGCATGAAGCCCTATCCAGCCGGCATCGCGACCCATTACTTCTAAAATAAAAACACGATTATGGCTTGCAGCAGTAGTAACAAGTTTATCAACTGCTTCGGTTGCAATTTGAACAGCAGTTTGAAAACCGAAAGTGAAATCAGTAGCCGATAAATCGTTGTCGATGGTTTTTGGAACACCAATAATATTCAATCCTTTTTCGAAAAGTGCTTGCGAAATACGCTGCGAACCATCGCCCCCAATACTAATAACAGCATCAACACCCATATATTGGAGTTTGCGAATCATTTCATCGGAGCGGTCAACTGTTGACCAATTGCCATCATTGTCGCGAACAGGCCATGCAAAAGGACCTCCTTTATTGGTTGTACCAATAATTGTACCTCCCTGAACGTGAATTCCGGCAACACTATGCTCGTCAAGAACGACTATTTCTGTTGGCTCGCGTAAAATTCCGTTAAACGATTCTATACAACCTATAACTTCCCAGTCTTTTTCTTGTGCAGCTCTTTTTACAATTCCTCTAATTACAGCATTTAATCCTGGACAATCGCCACCACCGGTAGATACTAAAACTCTTTTTATCATTATTTAATTATTGGTTAACAGGTGTATCGTTTTGGTTTTTTGAATTTTTGTTAAACGATACAGGATATAAAATACTGAAAATGAATAATAAAACAGCTGATGAAATAAAAATTACAATTAAACTTACCATTGTTTTTTGCATAAACTGATCAATATCTACAATTTCCCAAATAGCTAATATGCTTAATACAGTGATAAATAACACTAAAAACGCTAATGCAATTGATACATACTTTTTAAATAAATTTTGTGCCATAATTTTTTGTTTTTTAATTTATAAAGCAAAAATACTAATAACTTTTATTATTGTAATGAAAAATAAATTAAATTGCTTTTTTTGAAAGGAATTTATAAATAAGGATTGTTTTTTCGTTCAAACCCAATATTAGTTTTTGGTCCATGACCCGGATAAACATCAGTATTATCGGGCAAAGTCATTAGGTGAGTTTTAATACTTTCTATTAAAACATTGTGGTTTCCTGTTGGTAAATCGCTTCTACCAATACTTTGAGCAAATAAAACATCGCCAGTTATTACAAAACCATCTTCTTTATTATACAAACAAATACTGCCATCAGCATGACCTGGTGTATATAAAACCGAAAGATTATTTTTGCCAAAATTTAATAAATCTCCATGTTTTAAATATTTATCGGGAACTATGTTTTCAATATTTTCAAATCCAAAGGTTAATGCATAAGTTTGAGTTTGGCTCAATATTGAATCCGATTTTTCGTGAGCAAATATTGGTATTTTAAAATTTTCTTTTACAAATTTTGCACCAACAACATGATCGATATGTGGATGTGTAAAAACAATAGCAATTGGTTGCAAGTTATTTGCATTTATGTAGTCCATTAACTGAGATTTTTCGGCAATAGAATAACAACCAGGGTCAATAATTATACACTCTTTGGTTTCATCGTTAAGAACAAAAGTATTAACTTGAATAAAATTAAAAATGAATTTTTTTATAGTAATCATATCCGAATTGTTTAAAAATTTT
Organism: uncultured Lentimicrobiaceae bacterium; assembly: GCA_964598505.1. Taxonomy (GTDB): domain Bacteria; phylum Bacteroidota; class Bacteroidia; order Bacteroidales; family WCHB1-69; genus CAZRCF01. Next base: position 10,433 of record CAZRCF010000020.1, read on the forward strand.
GAAAATAAAATCAATTACATCTGACTTTCTGCACAAAAATACAGAAATTCTACTTATAAAAAACTTTATCAATGAGCAAAATATAATAGTTTTTTTGATTTTAGCACAGCCAAAATTACGTAAAAGCAATAGTAATTATCTGCTATTTATCAGATGACTTAAAATTCGATATTGCAATTAAATAGCTGATATTCAATTAGTCATCAGATGTCTTGCGGATTTAAGATACAACCAAAAGAAAAATTTATTTTTCTTAAAAAAATATAATTAATTAATTTTTTTTATTAATTTGCAAAATAATTGTATTTTTACAAAGTATATTTACCAAAATTTATTGCCCCATGAAAGATATTATAGTAGGAACAGATTTTTCAGAATGTTCAATAAACGCATTAAAACACGCTACAGCAATTGCTGAAAAAATAGGATGTGATATAGTTTTACTTTGGGTTGAAAAACCCGGAGCATCATTAGAAGATGATGCTAAAGGCGAAAAAAATTATAGAGAAAAAGCTGAAAAAAAGCTAATAACTATTGCAGATAGTTATAAATCATTAATGTCGAAAGAAAATAGAATTATTCCTAAAATAAGACAAGGGAAACCAGCAACAGAGATTTCAAAAGAAGCTGAGAAAAACGAAGCAAGACTTATTGTAGTTGGGTCTCATGGCAATTCTGGTTTTGAAGAGGGGCAAATTGGTTCAAATGCTTATCGTACAGTTATGGCAGTAAAATGTCCAGTACTAACTGTTCAATATCATACTAATTTTAGCAGAGCTCTTACCGATATTGTTTTAGTAGTTGATTCTACCGAAGAAACTTTACAAAAAGTACCATTTACAGTAAAAATTGCAAAATTATTTGCAGCAAAAATTCATATTCTTGGTATTGTTACTTCTAATATAAAAGGACAACAAAATTTAGTTGAAGCTTATCTACGTAATGCAGAAAAATATGTTCGCGACCACAATATTAGATTTTCTACTTATATTAAAGATTCAACGAATGCAGTAAATACCATAATTGATTTTACTAAAGAAGTTGATGCAAATTTAATTGTTATTATGTCGGAACAAAGCAATGATATGGGTGTTTGGCTTGGTTCACAAGCTAGAGATATGATAAATAAATCAAAATCACCAGTTCTTTGTATTCATCCTGATGATAAAGTTTTTGGATTAGCTCACTAAAATATTTTCTTTTTAAAAAAAGCCCTGTAATTATTATTTGGGGCTTTTTTGTTTTTATACAATATGTTTTTATTTGTTTTATTATTCACAGTAATTATTTTAAAATGAGAAATTTAACATTACTAATATTTGTAAATATAATTACAATATTTAATATTTTGGCTCAACCTATCGAACCCGGAGCTAAGACTTTAAAACAAATAAGCACAGAACAAAATTTTATTAAAACAAACAATGTACAATTTATTGATATTTACGAATATCCTGATTCGGTTTTTAATTCTGATGTAGCCAGAATTATTACACATAAAGAGTTTGACAAATATGGAAAACAAATTTCAGAAATATGCTTTAATTGCGAAACAGATTCAATGAAAACTGTTTTTGAGTATTATCCATCAAATTTAATTAAGACAATAACTTCATATTTTGATTTAGTTTATCCTGAAATTAAAAGTTTTGTATATGACAGTAAGGGGAAATTAATTGACGAAAAAACAGCATCGGGAGAGAGTAGATTGTTTAGATTTCAATATAATAATAGTGGATTAATATCAAAAAAAACAGGAAAATGTTATGCTCCTAATAATGACGGAAAATATATTTGGAGCGACTGCCAAACCACAACCTATAATTACGATAAAATAAATAGATTATATGAAATTTTATGGTGGTATGTTCCCGGATGGGGAATTCCGCGTAAAATGATTTTAAAATATAATAGTAAAAATCAATTAATAAAACTTAGTCAGTTTATAATTGGCAATACCGATAAAGACTGGAAACCAGAATTTGTTACCGAATATTTATATAACGAAAAAGGATTGATAATAAAGGAATTTATTGATAATTTTTCTGATGGCAAAAGATGGTTAGAGTATAGATATTTAAATTATTAATGGTGAATTAGGAAATTACTTAATCACTAATTACTAATTGACTTTACACTTATTCTTCAAATATAAAAAGTGATTTATTTTAAGCCATGGTTAATTAATGAGTGTAAAAATTGAGAATAAATAACATTTTTGTTCTCGGAAAAAATTGCTTAATTTCGCACAAAGAAAAAAAATGAAACTATTTAATAATATTGGTCAATATTTGTTATTGATGAAACGTGTTTTAACAACTCCCGAAAAACCCAGCGTTTTCA
>CAZRCF010000020.1:12875-16911 GCA_964598505.1 uncultured Lentimicrobiaceae bacterium
TATTTGTTATTGATGAAACGTGTTTTAACAACTCCCGAAAAACCCAGCGTTTTCAGAAAACAAGTTTGGTTTGAGATGGATGCATTGGGTGTTGGTTCAATAGGTTTTGTTGTGCTAATTTCGGTTTTTATGGGAGCAGTTTTGGCAATTCAAACAGCATTTCAAATTGAAAATCCTTTAATGCCTAAGTGGTCGGTGGGTTTTACTGTACGCCAATCGGTTATACTCGAATTTGCACCTACAATAATTAGTTTGTTTTTAGCTGGAAAAATTGGCTCACGTATTGCATCAGAAATTGGCACTATGCGAGTTACCGAACAAATTGATGCCCTTGAAGTTATGGGAATAAATTCTGCTAATTTTTTAATTTTACCAAAAATAATTGCAGGAATGCTTATTTTTCCGGTTTTAGTAATTTTTAGTATGTTTACTTCAATGATGGGTGGCTGGTTTGCATCTGTTTCTACTCATTTAGTGGCATCAAACAACTATATTGAGGGTTTAATCATATATTTTAAGTCGTACGATGTAGTTTACGCTTTAATAAAATCTATAACTTTTGCTTTTATAATTACTTCTGTTTCTGGCTATTATGGTTATAAAACCGAAGGCGGAGCATTAGAAGTTGGTCGTTCAAGTACAAATGCGGTTGTTTATAGCAGTATTGTTATGTTGTTTTTTAATTTAATCTTGACTCAAATTTTACTTACATGATTGAAGCAAAAAATATAGTAAAAATATTTCAAGATCGAAATGTACTCGACAATGTAAGCGTTGTTTTTGAGGAAGGCAAAACAAATCTTATAATTGGGTTGAGTGGTTCGGGCAAAACTGTGTTAATGAAGTGCTTAGTGGGTTTGTACAATATTGATGAAGGAGAAATATTTTATGATGGTCGTAATTTTCAGAATATTTCGTTAAACGAAAAAAAGATTATCCGCCAAGAAATTGGCATGTTGTTTCAAGGAGGAGCACTGTTTGATTCACAAACTGTAGAGGAAAATGTAATGTTTCCATTAGAAATGTTTACCGAAATGAGCCAAAAGGAAAAACATGAAAGGGTTAATTTTTGTTTAAATCGCGTTAATTTAGAAAACAGTAACAATCTTTATCCATCGGAAATTAGTGGAGGAATGAAAAAACGTGTTGCAATTGCACGTGCTATAGCTTTACAGCCTAAATACCTCTTTTGTGATGAGCCAAACTCGGGTCTCGACCCAAAAACATCAATAGTTATTGATAATCTTATTGCCGAAATTACTCATGAATTTAATATTACAACCGTTATAAACACACATGATATGAATTCGGTGCTTGAAATTGGCGATAGAGTTACTTTTGTTTATCAGGGCAAAATATGGTGGCAGGGCGACAAACATACAATACTTGAAGCCACTAACAAAGAGCTTCACGAATTTGTTTACGCTTCGGAGTTAACAAGGAAATTGAAAAAATAATTCTCTATGAATTTTATTGATATACTAATTATTGTTCCAACAATATGGTACGCTTTTAAAGGTTTCCGAAAAGGTTTAATTTTCGAATTAGCTGGTATTGTAGCACTTATTGCAGGCACTTGGATTGCTATAAATTTTTCAAATAAAACTGCTGATATAATTGGACTTACAGGCAAATATGTTGATATTATTGCTTTTATAATAACTTTTGCAATAGTTATATTTTTGGTTTATATTTTTGCAAAATTTATTGAAAAAATAGTTACTTTCGTTATTCCCGAATTTCTGAATAATATTGGCGGAGCTGTGGTTGGTGGATTTAAGATTGTACTAATTATAAGTATTTTATTATATTTTATAAATTCGCTTGATAAATTTGAATTATTTATTAAAAAAGACAAAAAAGAATCTTCTTTGTTTTATAAACCAGTTATTTCAATTGCACCACTAATTTTTCCTGATTTTAGAACTCAAAAAGCTGATTCGTTAGACATTAAAAAATCTAAAGAAAAGAAAAAAATTTTACCTGAAAACACAAAATAAATAACCAACAATCCAATTAAATTAATGAGTAATAATAATATTGTTTTTTTTACAAAACTCATCTCTAATTTTAAGAAGCTCTTTTAATTCTTGCAAATTGTTATTTATTTCCTCGTCGGAAATTGATTTTTTTAATTTGTTATTAGTTTCATTAATCATCAACTCAATTTTTCGTAACTTTAGCGAATATAGTGTGTTAATAACATGTTCGTTTAATTTTAGTGAATCGGCATCATATATATTTTGAAATATAATCTCTTTTTTTTCTTCCCAATTTTTGCTTAATGCGTGTGGAGTAGAAACCATATCAATAGTAAATTTTCTAATTTCCGATTCGGTGTGATTGAGAAAATATTTTTGAATATCAAAGTTTTTATCTTCTAAACGAATCGAACATTCATAAAATATTTTTTGATAAAGTGGATTGTTAAACTCAATTTCATCTTCAAATAAATTATTAATAACAAAAGAGGCAATTTGAAATTCTTTGTAAACAAAAACACCAAATTCATCGGGTATTTTTAATTTAAAATGTTGATTGCCAAGATTTAAAATAAGTTTAATAATATCTTTTTCTTGAAACTCGCAGTCGTAATAATCAACAAATAGTTGTTGTTCGGGTTGTGGTATTTCAGTTATTGAAACATCTTGAGAAATTTCAGGTTGATATGAAGAAGATTTCTTTTTAAATTTTTGAGTAATTATTTTGTTTAACTGGCTTAACAGAGTTTGTTCGGGCACATTAAAAAGCGATGAGCAATCTTTTATATAAAATGACCGAGTTACAGGATTTGGAATTAATGAAATATCTTCAATTATTTCGTTTACGATATTGGCTTTTTTAACAGGGTCATTATCAGCCTCTTTTAATAATAAATTAGTTTTAAAAAGTATAAAATTGGTAGTATTTTGTTTTATATATTCAATTACTTCTGAAGTTCTGTTCTTGCGAACAAAAGAGTCTGGGTCTTCGGGTTCGGGAAGCAGAAGGACTCTCACATTTAAGCCCTCTTCGAGAACCATACCAATACCTCTGAACGAAGCCTTAATACCGGCAGGATCGCCATCGTAGATAATGGTAATATTTGAAGTAAATTTTTTAATTAATCGAATTTGTTCAGTAGTGAGCGATGTTCCCGATGAAGAAACAACATTTGTAATTCCAGCTTGGTGCATCGAAATTACATCAGTATAACCCTCAACCAAAAAGCAGTTGTCATCGCTAACTATTTTGCTTTTTGCAAAAGATATTCCGTAAAGCACATTGCTTTTGTGGTATATCTCGGTTTCGGGACTATTAATATATTTGGCTTTTGTTTTGTCGGTGCTTAAAATACGACCACCAAAACCTATTACTCTGCCCGTTAGATTTTGTATAGGAAAAATAACACGTTCGCGAAAACGGTCGTAATATTTTCCATCTTTTTCTATTGTTAAACCCGACTTAAGTAAATGATTATGCTTATATGTGTGTTCTAAAGCTTCGTTAGTAAAGTTGTCCCATTTTGATGTACAATAACCGAGTTGAAATTTTTCAATAGTTTCTTCGGTAAAACCGCGTTCTTTAAAGTAAGATAAGCCAATAGTGCGACCTTCATCGGTATTATGAAGCGTATCGGTAAAGAATTTTTGTGCAAAAGATGTTATTGAATAAAGTATCTCTTTTTCTGATTGTTCGGCTAAGTATTCAGGCGAAACAACAGTTTCTTCGATTTCGATATTATATTTTTGAGCTAAAAAACGCAAGGCTTCAACATACGAATAATGTTCGTGCTCCATTATAAACCCAATAGAATCGCCACCTTTGCTACAGCCGAAACATTTGTAAATACCTTTTGCGGGTGAAACGTAAAACGAAGGAGTTTTTTCGTTGTGAAACGGACAAAGACCTATTAAACTTGTTCCTCGTTTGCGCAAAGAAACAAACTCTGAAACCACTTCGTCTATACGAGCGGTGTCAATAATTCGTTGTATTGTCTCTTGTTTTATCAAAATAATATCTTAGCCTAAAAATTGAATTGCTAAATTACTAAAAA
>CAZRCF010000021.1:0-16893 GCA_964598505.1 uncultured Lentimicrobiaceae bacterium
AACAAAAATGGCTCGAAATTTTAAATCCGAACCATTAATATAACAAAAAATTGAACCTAAATGTTTATTTATTATTCTTAACAAATTTGCCTCTATAAATATTTTCGCCATTACATTCAATAAAATAAATCCCATTTTCTAAAGTTTCTATGTTTATCGAGCAATTTAATCTGTTTTCTATATGTTTTTGCAAAACTGTTTTGCCTGAAATATCAAAAATAGTTATCTTATAATTTAAAATTTTAATATTGTCAAAATTAAAATAAATTTTATCTTGAGCAGGATTTGGAAATACTTGTATAGTTGAAATATTAGTTTCTAAAATATTATTTTGACTGTTGTAATTAATATTTGCAATATTTGAATATACAAAAGAATGAATTTCTAACGAACCATTTGATTCTACTTCGTTTATTGAATTATCAAGCGATTGCTTAATTTGATAAAAAACAGTATCGTTTTTAAATGGAGTAGGATCGTATAAATATGTAATTGAATTATTGTAATTAATATTTGCAACACTTGTCCACGATTGATTATTTGTTCGCCGCATTAAATGGTAACTACTATTATTAAAATTAATACCGCTGTAAGGTGTGAAATTAACTTTATTGCCTACCGTTTGTGGCGTTATACTATTAATTATTAATGGAGTATGAAATATGCTTGAAAGCGATTTGCCACCATTTGTATCAATATAATTTAATGCAAAACTTTCGCAAGAATAATTTTCTGGTATTATAATTGAATTTGAAAAAATTGGATATGAATTTTTTGATATTATATTTTCAGTAGTATCATTTTTGCAAATAATTTCAATAGTATCAATAGCATCTGTACTTCTTGAAAATATAGTTTTAAACAGATTAATTGAATTATCCCAAGTAATAAGATTTACGTTTGGTGTTGTAGGTCTTTCTTTAACATTTAAAGTACAAAATTTTGCAGATGAGGGATGTCCATTAGGAGCAATAACATTCATAGTATAAACACCATTCATAGAAGAATTTACATTTGGTAGCATTAATGTTGCATTTTGAGATACAGTAAAAAAATCATTTGGGCCACTCCACTGGTAAGTACAATCAGGTATTGAATCGGCATATAAAAATGCATTTTGTCCTTCGCAAACAGTATCACCAACTGGAGGTTGGTACAATCCGGCGCAATCTGTCCAACCCGTGCTACAAGTGGTATCACTTTGCAAATGAATATCACAAGGCTGATTTGAAAAATTAGTAATTAACATAATATACCATTTGCCCACAGGTGCATTTTGTAGATGGATATATTCTATTGGGTCGGCAGCATAACTACAATCGGCAATATTTAAGTTTGCACCTGTAGGATAACCACCATAAGTTGTAGGGCAAGGTCCCGATGTTGGACCATGGGTCATACCCCCTGTTATGTTTATTAATGAACAACCTTCAGGTAACGAATCAAAAGGTCCCCAACAAATAAAATCAATATCATGTAAAGGATTTGAAAATAAATGAATATTTATATTTCCCGAAGAAGCAACTTGCATTTTATACCATTTTGGATTAGGGGTTGACGCCAAGCACCCAATATTTCCCATACTAGGTTGATTAACACCTGCCGGAAATGTAAAAAAAGGTATTTCGGTACAAAAAATATCGGCATTGCTGCAAGTTGTTCCTTGTCCATTAGTTTTGTTTATTGAAATTAAAACAATGATTATGAGTAATAGTTTGTTAATTCTTGTCATAGTAAAAAAGGTATTAGAAACATTAAAATTAGTTTAATTATTTGTAAGACGCAAAAATATGTGAAATGGTTGCCTGAAAAAAATAAAATTAGTAAAAAAATAAATGGTTCAAGAATTTTGCTTGAACCATTTATTTTTTTATGTTGTTAATATTGTAAATGTTATTGTTTGTTTTTTACAAAGCGTCCTCTATAAATATTTTTTCCTTTACACTCAATAATATAAATCCCATTATCTAACGACTCTATATTTATTGAATACTCTGATACGCTTTTTACTTGTTTTTGTATAATAACTTTTCCGGAAAGATTCATAATATTTATTTGATAATCTGATGTTTGATTTTTATCTAATGTTAAAAATATAATATCATTAGCCGGATTTGGAAATACAGATATGTTAGTAAACATATCATCCTTTATACTATTTGGTAAATTTGGTTTAACTAAAAGATGAGTTCTTTGAGGCAATGCTACTCTTCCTGGAAGGTAATATACTGTAACTTCATAATATCCAGTCATTGTGGTTGTAGCATTAGGAATAGCTAATGTTGCATTAGTTACAATTGTATCAAATCCACCAGGTCCTTCCCATTCATAATAAATGCTACCAGGAATTGAATCGGCATATAAAAATGCAGTTTCACCTTCAAATACAGTATCTCCAATTGGAGGATCAAATAATAATGCACAGTTTGTCCAACCATCATTTGCATTACATAATTGGGATTGCATATGAATATCACAAGAATCATTTGAAAAATTTGTTAATAGCAAAATATACCATTTGCCAGCAACTGCATTTTGAATATGTATATATTCTATTGGGTCGGCAGCATAACTACAATCGGCAATATTTAAGTTTGCACCGGCAGGATAACCACCAAAACCACTTGTTGCACATGCATTTGTTTGAGAAGGTCCATGAGAGTTACCACCAATTGTATCTTTTAATACACAACCTTGGGATAAAGAATCAAAAGGTCCCCATATAATATAATCAATATCTTTATACGGTGGTGCAGTTGTTGAACCTACACTATCAGGATTAGTTGACCATAATTTAATATTAATATTACCTGGAGCAGCTACCTGCATGTGATACCATTTTGGATTAGGAGTAGTTCCTAAACATCCCACATAATTTCCTATACTCGGTTGATTAACCCCGGCAGTAAAAACATAAGAAGGGATATCGGTACAAAAACATTCAGAATTTAAGCATGTTGTTCCGTCTTGCACTTGTGCAATAGCATTGTTTAATGATATAAAAACAATGATTAATGTGAGTAATTTTTTCATTTTTTTAATTGTTAAATGGATTATTATTAAAATTTTCAAAAAAAGCACCAACAATAAATTAATGCTTTAATATATTAGATGCAATATAATTTTGAAATGGAGATTTTTTATCATAATTTTTTTATTTATTTTTTTGTAATACTGCAATCAGCAGAATATCAATAATATATATTATTTAAAGATTAGCCTTTATATAAATATAATGCAATGTTATTTATAAGACACAAATTTAAGCAAAATGGTTGCCTGATAAAAATCAAAATATTAAAATAATAAACGGTTCAAGAATTTTGCTTGAACCATTTATATATAGTTTTCATTTTATTGCTAATTTATCTTTGAATTATTAGTTTTTGTTTTTCTCTATAATTATCTGTTATAATTTCAAGTATATAAATTCCGTTGTTTAAATCGCTAACACTAATTTGCTGTTTGTTCTGTTGTAAAAAATAAGTTTTTACTATCTCTCCTGTGATATTGTAAATATTTAATATTAAGTCTGATTTTGTATTTTCATCAATATTTATAGCAACAATATCATTAGCAGGATTCGGGTATAAAGAAATGTTATTATTTTTATTAAATTCTTCAATTCCTACCATTTCTGATAAAGGACGTTTCCATACTCCCATACCACTTGTACCGGCAAAAATATTTGTTCCGTTAATTATTAAAGAATTAACATCATGATTTAGGAACCCTGTATTAACCTCAGACCAGTTTATACCGTTATTGGTTGATAAAAATACACCATTATTAGTACCGACAAAAATTCTTGATCCACTTACAATAATAGAAGAAAATGAAGTGTATATTGGGAAATCGGAACTTATATCAACCCAATTTGCGCCGTTATTGTCTGAAAAATATATTCCATTATTTGTGCCGGCAAAAATTATAGATCCATGTACAGCTAATGATTGAATATATAAATTTGAAGGAATACCAGTATTAGATAAAGACCAGCTTGTTGCGTTATTTGTTGACAAAAACACACCACCATCATCAGTGCCGGCAAAAATATTTGAACCAGATATAGCTAAAGATCTAACAGTTGTATCTGTTAATCCTAAATTTACAGAAGTCCAATTTGCACCATTATTTGTTGATAAAAACACACCATTATTAGTACCGACAAAAATATTTGTACCATTTACAATTAAGGAATTAACAAATATATTTGATGGGAAACCATTATTAATAGGAGTCCAACTTGAGCCATTATTATTTGAAAGAAATAGTCCATAATTGTTTATCCCAGCATAAATATTTGCTCCATTTACAGATAAAAAATTAACAAAAGTAAATGGTAAGCCATTATTTAATTCAGTCCAACTTGCTCCATTATTTATTGATGAATAGATTCCTGAAGCCTGTTCTCCTGCAAATATATTTGTTCCATTTACGGCAAAAGAATTAACAAAAGTATTTGTTAATCCATTATTAGTAGTAACCCAGTTTACTCCTATATTAGTTGATTTAATAACTCCATGTCCATTAGGTCCTGCAAAAAAACTTGCCCCATTAATAGCTACTGAAAAAACAGAAGAATTAAAACCCGTATTTAACGTTGACCAAGTTGCACCTTTATTAGTTGATAAAAAAATCTGACCACAACTAGAACTTGCAATTATATTATTTTCGTTTGTAGCTATTGAATAAATAGTATAATTAGGAATAGCAAGTGCCCAGCTATTACCATTATTAGTAGATACAAACATGCCATTAGTTGTACCCGCATAAACACTTGTTTCATGAACTGCTAATGAATATACTTTTGCATTTGATGGTAGTCCTGTATTTACAGCAGTCCAACTTGCCCCATTGTTATTAGATATAAAGACTCCATCTCCATCAGATCCTGCAAAAACATAAGTACCGCTTACAGTTAAAGAATAAATTTTTTCATTTGTATAACTAATACTTACGTCAGTCCAACTTACACCATTATTATTTGAGGTAAACACTTGCCCATCAAAAGCTCCCGCAAAAATGTTTGTTGAATTTGCGGTTAAAGAAAATATAGCTGAATTAGATGGAATACCATTATTTGATGATGCCCAACTTACTCCATCATTGTTTGATAAATATACTCCATTAGAAGTTCCTGCAAAAATATTTGTTCCACTAAAAGCTATAGAATTTACATAATAGTCTGTCAATCCATTATTAACTGCATTCCAACTTGTACCATTATTGGTTGACAAATAGATTCCACCATAATATGAACCAGCAAAAATATTTGTTCCGTTAACTGCTAAGCATTTAATTCTTCCGCCAAAAATACCGTTAGTTTGTTGCCATTGTGCGTTTGTTTTATTTGTTATTGCAATTAAAACCGCAAGAATAATTGTAATTTTTTTCATTTTTTTAATTGTTAAATGGATTATTATTAAAATTTTCAAAAAAAGCACCAACAATAAATTAATGCTTTAATATATTAGATGCAATATAATTTTGAAATGGAGATTTTTTATCATAATTTTTTTATTTATTTTTTTGCAATATTGCAATCAGCAGAATATCAATAATATATAGTATTTAAAGATTAGCTTTTATATAAATATAATGCAATGTTATTTGTAAGACGCAAATATAAGCAAAATGGTTGCCTGAATGAATTATTTTTTTATTGCCAATGTATCCAAAACATTGTTAATTAAAAGATTGCCAAATTTTTCTTTATTACCATTAAATACATTTCTATCAAAAGTGCCTTCAATTTCCGAAACTATAAATTTGTCAGTATGTTGCCAAAAAGTCCAGTTTTCATCCGGCAAATCTATATAATCGCAAATCCATAAAGGGTAATCAGCTATTTTACCATCTAAATATTGCTTATAAAATGTTAATGGACAGTATATTATTGGTTTTACTTTGTAATGTTTTTCAATTTCTGTCAACCATTTTTTAATTTCTTTTGTAACTTTTTCAGCTTTAGGCATTTTTGCAATATATTCAGCATCTAAAACCGGTGGTAAATCATAATTTATAAGTTTTACTTGGCTAATATAATTTAATGCTTGAAGTTTTCCATCGGTTGAATAACTAAAAAAATGGTATGCTCCTCTAATAATTTTATGTTTTTTCAGACTTTCCCAGTTTTCTATGTATTTTTTGTCTTTTAAAGTTACTCCTTCGGTTGCTTTAATAAAAACAAAGTTGGGTTTTGTGGCAGAAATTCTATCCCAATCAACTTCACCATTATGGTGCGACATATCAAGTCCCCAAATTGGATAGGCTTGAGCTGAATATCGTGTTGGATAATTGTTTATAGGCTTATAATGTAGTAAATTTTTCCAAGGTTGGTATTTAAATATTAAAAAAATTGATACAAAAAATATTAATATAATTGTAATCCTCAACCAAAATCGTTGCTTATTTCTTTTTTTAGCACCTTTTTTTCTTTTTTTAGCCACCAATTGATATTTATTAAAAGGAAAATCTACTTCGTTCTTCCCACTTCTAACTTCCCACTTCTAACTTTTTACTTTTCCCTTTTTACTTTTTACTTTTGCCATTTCCCTTAAAATCCAAATGGTCGGTATTATTTTGCATAATTATTGAATATTCATCTGTTTCCGAATTAAATTCAAGAATTGTAACTCCAGTGTTATTATGTGGAAATTCGTCCATGTGCGATAAACTTTTTTGCAGCAAATAGCATAAGATAATTCTCAAAATTCGTTGATGTAAACAAATAGCAATAATGTTTTCACCTCTATTTGCAATTGATTCGAAACCACTTTGAACTCTTTCAAGTCCCTCGTTTGGCGATTCGCCACCATCAATTTTCACATAAAAATTACCATTATTCCACTCTTCAAATAGCTCAAATAAATTAAAATTCCCTTCAATATCATAAATTGGTTGCCCCTCTTTTTCGCCAAAACAAAGTTCGTCAAAATCTTTAATTTTTTCGTACGAAACACCCGATTTTATGAATAGTGACATAGTCTGTTTTGAGCGTTTTAATGTAGTACAATAAATTTTATCAAATTCAACTGAGTTATATTTATTAAATAAAGCTTTTGCTTGCTTTTTTCCGGTTTTATTTAATTCTGAATCAATTAATCGCCCTTGAATAATTTTGTTTACATTGTAATCTGTTTCGGCATGCCGAATTAAGTAAATAGTTTTTATACTCATTATTTATTTATAGTTTAATAGTTAGTCCAATTTTAGCTCCTGAAACAGAATTGCCTAAGCATAATTCGAGATTTCCAGCAAATTTACTACTGAAATAATATCTGCCTCCCATTTGTGCACCAATACCAAGTCCAGAATTTGAATTTCCATGATAGTTATGTGCTGATGACCAAACATAAAAGCCAATATTTAATCCGGCATATAAATCTATTTCGTTTGGCGCATTTAATATGCTATTAAAATGGTAATTACAATTAGATAATAGACCAATAATTGTACGATTGTAATAATCACTATACCAATATTCATTATACGATCGAAATGATATTTCTCCTCCAATTGAAATATCTTTATGAATTCCATAATCTATGCTTGCATAAATTGGTATTCCCCATCCCGAAAATCCAAATCCGGCATTTAATTGAAGCTTATTTTTTGGTAATGCATATTGGCTATACGAAATCCCAAAAGTCAATAATAAAGCTATTGTTAAAAATATTTTTTTCATACGTTCATTTTTAATTTGTTTTTTATTTGTCATAAGAAACTCGCTAATTATCATTCTATTGGGTAAAAAGAATTTTTATGCTCGTTTCATGATATTGCTTTGAAATAATAATTTTACTCTTTTATATTTTTATAATTACTAATATTGAACGTTAATGCTTAACAAAAATAACAAAAATTATTTTAGTTTTTTTAAATAATATATTTTTTGCAATTATTTTTTTTCAGAAGTGCTAAGATAATATTTTTTACTTTTGCATTGGAAATATTTTTTTTAAACAATATTTAGATATAAACAATATGGCTTTTACCGAAAAACGCACTCGCTACACAATTACTTCTGCTTTACCTTACGCTAACGGACCTATACATATTGGGCATTTAGCAGGTGTTTATGTTCCTGCAGATATTTATGCTCGCTATTTACGATTGATGAATGAAGAAGTTTTATTTATTGGAGGTTCCGATGAGCATGGTGTACCAATTACCATAAAAGCTCGCAATGAAGGCGTTTCTCCGCAAGAAATTGTTGATAAATATCATAATATTATAAAGAAATCATTTCATGAGTTTGGTGTTTCGTTTGATATTTATTCTCGTACATCAAATTTAATGCACCATAAAACTGCTTCGGAATTTTTCGAGATTTTATATAAAAATGGTAAATTTATTGAAAAAACTACCGAACAATATTACGATGACGAAGCTAAACAATTTTTAGCCGATAGGTATATTACCGGGACTTGCCCTCATTGCGGCAACGAACGTGCTTATGGCGACCAATGCGAAGCATGTGGAACTACTTTAAACGCTACCGATTTAATAAACCCAAAATCAACATTAAGTGGAAGTGAACCAATTAAAAAAGAGACAAAACACTGGTTTTTACCTCTTGATGCTTATGAAACATGGTTAAAAGAGTGGATTATTAAAGGGCACAAAAACGACTGGAAATCGAATGTTTATGGACAATGTAAATCGTGGATTGATCAAGGATTGCAGCCTCGTGCTGTTACCCGCGATCTTGATTGGGGCGTAAAAGTTCCAATTCCTGAGGCTGATGGAAAAGTTCTATATGTGTGGTTTGATGCACCAATTGGTTATATTTCGGCTACCAAAGAGTGGGCAGAAAACAATAATACCGCTTGGGAAAAATGGTGGAAAGATAGAGAGAGTAAATTAGTTCATTTTATAGGAAAAGATAATATTGTTTTTCATTGTATAATTTTTCCTGCAATGTTGTATGCCGATGGAAGTTATATATTGCCCGATAATGTACCTGCTAACGAATTTTTAAACCTCGAAGGCGATAAAATTTCTACTTCCAGAAATTGGGCTGTGTGGCTACATGAATATTTAATAGATTTTCCAGAGAAACAAGATTCGTTAAGATATTCGCTTTGCTCAAATGCTCCCGAAAATAAGGATAACGACTTTACATGGAAAGATTTTCAAGCAAAAAATAATAATGAATTACTTGCCATTTTTGGAAATTTTGTAAATAGAACAGTTGTTTTAACTCATAAATATTTTAACGGAATTGTTCCTACACCATCTAATTATAGAAATATAGAAAATGAAGCAATTAAAGAGATTGCCAAATATCCTGAGTTAATTGGTAAAAGTATTGAGCATTATCGTTTTCGCGAAGCACTTAATCATTTAATGGATTTGGCTCGAATTGGAAATAAATATTTAACCGAAACCGAACCTTGGAAACAGATAAAAATAAACGAAGAAATTGTTAAAACCAATCTTTACATTGCTTTACAAATTTGTGGAAATTTGGCAATTCTTTGCGAGCCATTTATGCCTTTTACTTCTGCTAAGCTACTAAAAATGTTAAATATGCCAAAATTCAATTGGCACGATGCAGGCAAATCGGATATTATTAAACCAAATTCTACAATAAATGTAGCAGAATTTCTGTTTGAAAAAATTGAAGACGAAGTAATTGAAGCACAGATAAAAAAATTAGAAAATACTAAAATTAATAATACTTTGTTAAATGCAACTGTTATAGGACAAAAGCAAAATATTGATTTTGAACAATTTGCTGCAATTGATATTCGTACTGCTACAATAATTGAAGCCGAAAAAGTTGCTAAAACTAAAAAATTATTGAAATTAACCTTAGATACAGGAATTGATAAGCGAATAGTAGTTTCTGGCATTGCAGAATTTTATGAACCGGAAGTAATTATTGGTCAAAAAGTAAGCCTCATTGTAAACTTAGCTCCACGCGAAATTAAAGGAATTATTTCGCAAGGGATGATACTAATGGCTGAAAACGCAAATGGAGAACTTTGTTTTGTTAGTCCTACTAAAGATGTGAAAAACGGTAGTTGTGTGAAATAGTAATTAATATTTGAGTGTATTATTAAAAAAAGCTGTATTAAAAATACAGCTTTTGTGGTGACCCTGCCAGGATTCAAACCTGGAACCTTCTGATCCGTAGTCAGATACTCTATTCAGTTGAGCTACAGGGCCAAAACGAGAGTGCAAATTTAATCAACTTTTTTTGAATATCATAATAAAACTATATTTTTTTTGTTTTTAATTTAAAAATGCTCCTTTTTACTGTTTTTTTATGTATGTTTGGCTTCAAATTAGTTTAAAAATGAAAAAGATTTTAATAATATTTTCTTTAATATATTCGATACACAATTTAATGATTGCTTCAAATCCTGATTCTACTAAAATTGAAATAAAAAAGAAAAAGAAAATTGAAGGACCTAGAGGTTTTGAATTTAGTGGTAATTTTGGAGGTTACTTTGCAAATAAATATAATGCACAGTATTATAATGGCAATTCAGTAAATGAAAATAATATTGATTTTGTTTTAAAAAATCAGTATTGGTTTGACGAAATAAAAAATATTTTAAGAACATCTATAAATCGAGATTCAATAATGCTTTCGGAATTACCAACTAATATGAAATACAGCCCATCAATGTACGTTGGTTTTGGTGTTAGGTATAATTATACTCCTTCGTGGGCATTAAATATTCAGTTTAATTTTACAAAACTTATTGCAAAAGATTTTTTCACATTTCAGGTATTTCCTGCATTTGATAACGAAAACAGAAGCTACGTTAAATATGGTATAATAGGTAGTGAAACCAGAAATAATATTGAAATTGGTGTTTTACATACATTTATGCCCGAAAAAATCATTCGCCCCTTTGCTGAAGTTGGAGTATTGTTTACAAATACAAAAGTAAAAGAATCAAAAATTTTAATTGAAAGTAGCGAATATAGTTTAATTAACATATATTCAGGATCATACATACCAAATACCCAATTGCAGGAAAACAATATTTTGCAAGGTGGATTAAGCTTTGGCGGCTATTTTAGTGGCGGGGTTAAATTTGTTTTTAATGATTTTGCATCATTTGAAGTTATGGCTTCGTTGTATTACAAACAAATTAATTTACAACCATACAAAGATTTCAAAATTCATGGTGCCGGTATGGTTCGACTTATTTTAAGCCCTGCATTTTTTATTAAAAAAGAAGAAATGTAATAAAAATTTTTTATGTTTTGTTGCAAATATCTGAATACTTGTGTTATATGATGATAATGCTACTTTTATTTTAAAATCAAAAAAATATTTTAATAAATTTTTGCATTGTATAAAAAATATTATATACCTTTGCAGTATAAAACAAATGATATTGTTTTTTTCATTAAAACTTTATCGCCTGCAAAAGTAGTTATAAGCAGAAACATCAAGAAATATTTCCATTTTTAAAATTTCATAAATTTCATGAACTATTCAAATAGTTATTACCAAAATTGTTTATATGTATAGCATAAATTCACTCAACGAAAAACTTATTTCCGAACTAAGAGTTGTAGCTAATGAGTTAGGTATTTCGAAACCAGATAGCCTAACAAAACAAGAATTAATCTATAAAATACTCGATCATCAAGCTCTTAATCCAAGTAAGGAGATAATTGAGCAAGAAAACGAACTTCGTCGCCCACGTAAGCGAATGATGAAAAACGAAAAGTTGCCAATAGCTTCTTCAAGTAAAGGTACAAATACTAATGAGCCAAAAAACAAAAATGCAGAAAATGCAATTGATAAGCCAAAAACTGATCAATTACCTTTTACTTCGCCTAAAAAACAACAATTGCCTCAAAAAAATATAAAGCCTCAAAATACGGGTAGTGATAATAAATTTATTCCAAAAAATATTAATATATCAAAACCTCAGCAAACAAATCAGCCAAAACCACAAAATAATGATTTATTTGGCAATAATACTTCAATTCAAACAAATAAACCAACAAAACAAGTACCTCCAAAAATTGATACTAATAAGAAAAAGTTGCTTTTAGATGACTTTATTTTTGATGATAATAGCACTCTTCCGATAAAAGATGATTTTGAAATAATATCAAAAGAGTCAATTTTAAATGATGATTTGTTAATTGAAAATGATGATTTTTCGAGCGAAGACAATAAATGGAAAAATAATTCAATAGATGAGTTAAATGATGATATTACCATTGCAGACAACAATATTCAATTACCAATAGAAAATAGCGAAGAGCAAAAAAAGAATAATTTTGTTACCCAAACTCAAAAAAATACTTTAAAACCAGAAAGATTTCAAAAACCAAATAACAAATATAATAAGCCCGATAATAAAGGAATAGACATTAAAAAAACTGAAAATGATGATGATTTTATTATAGAACAAAATCCATCAAATAACCAGTATAATGAGTCGGAAATTACATTTCAAGAAAATTCGGAAAGCATTGAAGGTGAAGTAAAATCAGATTCTCAAAACAAAATTCACAAACATGTTGAAAAGATTCGTGAACCTCAAATTGAATTTGATGGAAATGTTTTTTGCGAAGGAGTTTTAGAAATTGTAAACGATGGCTATGGTTTTTTAAGGTCATCGGATTATAATTATTTGAATTCGCCTGATGATGTTTATGTTTCGCAATCGCAAATAAAACTTTTTGGATTAAAAACTGGTGATACTGTAAAAGGAACTGTTCGTCCGCCACGCGATATGGAAAAGTATTTTCCGCTTATTAAAGTTGATTTAATTAATGGCAGAACTCCTGAAGATGTTCGTGATAGAATTCCTTTCGACTTTTTAACCCCACTTTTCCCTGATGAAAAATTAAAATTAACAGGACATCCAAACGAAACGCTATCATCAAGAGTAATTGACCTTTTTGCACCTATTGGCAAAGGACAACGCGGTTTAATTGTTGCACAACCAAAAACCGGCAAAACTGTACTTTTGAAAGAAATTGCAAACGCAATAGCATATAATCATCCAGAAGTATATTTAATTGTATTGCTTATTGATGAACGCCCCGAAGAGGTTACAGATATGGAACGAAGCGTAAAAGCTGAAGTTATTGCATCTACTTTTGACGAGCCAGCCGACCGCCATGTTAGAATTTCGAATATTGTGCTGGAAAAAGCAAAAAGATTAGTGGAATGTGGTCATGATGTTTGTATTCTTCTCGACTCAATTACTCGTTTAGCACGTGCATACAATACAGTTGCACCAGCTTCGGGCAAAGTGCTTTCGGGAGGTGTTGAGGCTAATGCACTACAAAAACCAAAACGTTTCTTTGGTGCTGCACGTAAAATTGAAAATGGAGGTTCGCTTACCATTATTGCTACTGCTCTTACCGAAACAGGCTCTAAAATGGATGAAGTTATTTTTGAAGAATTTAAAGGAACTGGTAATATGGAGCTTCAGTTGGACAGAAAACTATCCAACAAACGAATTTACCCTGCTGTTGATATTGTAGCTTCAAGTACTCGTAGAGATGACCTATTACTTGATCGCGATATTCTGCAACGTCTTTGGATTTTAAGAAATCATTTAGCTGATATGAATACTCAAGAAGCAATGGATTTTATTAAAGATAGAATGAAATTTACTAAAACTAATGAAGATTTTTTACTTTCGATGAATGGTTAAAAATATCTTCTGATAAATATATTTTAAAAAACAGACTGAGTTGATAGTCTGTTTTTTTTATTTAAAAAACATACCAAATATTATTAAAAGAATAGATACAAATATGAAATAATATTTTTGGTTGTATATTTAGATTAAAATAATAATCATTTTTACAAATTTATTCAAGTAATTAAAGTTGTTTCAATAATTTGATTTTTCATTAATAACTTCAAGTAATTCATTTAAAATCTTCCTATTATTTGATAAGCGAGGAACTTTATTTTGACCACCGAGTTTGTTTTTGCTTTTTAGCCAAGCCATAAAAGTGTCTTTTTTAACCGAGTGAATTATTGGTTTTTGCAACAATAGGTCGTGATAGCGTTTAGCATCGTAGTCGGAGTTTACTTTTTTAAGTGTTTCGTCAAGTATTCTATTAAAAACATCAATATTGTTTGGCTCTGTTTCAAATTCAATTATCCATTCGTGGGCGGCTTTTGTGTTTTCCGAAAAATAAACCGGACCGGCAGTATATTCGGTAATTTTAGCATTTGTTTGCTTGCATGCTTCGGCAATAGCACGTTCGGCATTCTCAATTATTACCTCTTCTCCAAAAGCATTAATAAAACTAGTTGTACGTCCAGTAATTCTTATTCTAAATGGGGTTACAGATGTAAATTGAACTGTATCGCCAATAATATATCGCCACAAACCTGCATCGGTAGAGATTACAATTGCATAATTTGTGTTAGTTTTTACATTTTCGAGAGTATATGATGGTGGGAATTGGTCATTAATATTTTCAATAGGAACAAACTCGAAAAATATACCTGTATCGGGCATAATTAGCATATCGCGAGAATCTTTTTGGTCTTGAAAAGCAAAAAATCCTTCTGAAGCATTGTAAGTTTCCATATAAAAAACACTTCCTTTGGGTATTATTTCATCATATTGTTCGGCATAAGGAGCAAAATTAACACCGCCATGAATAAATACTTCCAAATTGGGCCAAACCTCTTTGATATTATTTTTACCCGATTTTTCTAAAATTCGTTTTAATAATAATAACATCCATGAAGGAACACCAGACAAACTTGTAATATTTTGATTTATAGTAAAATCCGACATAATTTCGAGCTTCGATTCCCATTCATCCATTAATGCAATTTTTCGGTTAGGAGTTCGTAAAAATTCTGCCCAACGAGGAAAATTTTCAATTAATATTGCCGATAAATCGCCATACATTGCTTTACTGTTTTGTTCTGCAGGTCGTCGGCTTCCACCCAAAATTAAGCCTTTACCTGTAAATAAATTTGTATCGGGAAACATTGAACAATAAGCCGAAAGAACATTTAAACCACCACGATAATGACATTTTTTAAGCGATTCGCGGCTAACAGGAATATATTTGCTGCGGTCGCTTGTAGTTCCCGAAGACTTAGAAAACCAATTAATGTGAGAGTTCCATAATATATTTTGTTCGCCTAAAATCATTCTGTCGATATATGGTTTTAAGTCGTTGTAAGTGTGAAGTGGAACTAATTTTGAAAGGTCTTCTGGAGTTTTTATTGATGAGAAATTGTATTTTTTGCCAAATTCAGTCTTTGCTCCATTAAATATTAAATTTTTAAAAACTTTAGCTTGCAATGGTATAGGGCTCTCTCTATATGTATCAATATCAGTTAGTTGCTGCTTTAAGTAGGCTCGTAATACTGCATTAAATATTCGCATAATCGACAGAGGTTATGTTAATTTTGATTACAAGTTACATGAATGCTTGCATTCTTCGTTGCTTGCTATTAATTTTGCAATTCAAAAATACAAAAAATAATGTTACATTTTCCAAGTTGTAAAATAAATATTGGTCTTTATGTTGTTAATCGTCGAAATGATGGCTATCATAATATCGAATCGGCATTTTATCCGGTAAGTTTTTTAACAGATATATTGGAAATTGTAGAATCGGAAAATAATTGTGATAATTACTTTTTTTCAGGATTAGGTTTTGATGTTTCAAAGGAGCAAAATTTGTGTTTTAAAGTAGTTGAATTGCTTCGCAAAAACTACACATTTCCAAAAATTGATTTATATTTACATAAAGTAGTTCCTATGGGAGCAGGCTTAGGTGGCGGTTCTGCTGATGCTGCTAAAACTTTATTAATGATTAATTCAATTTTTAATTTGAATATTTCTTATGATATTTTAAAATCTTATGCTTTAGAATTAGGTAGCGATTGTCCTTTTTTTATTGAAAATAAACCACAAATAGGAGAGGGTAGAGGCGAAATTTTAAAACCATTTTTAACTAATTTATCAGGTAAATATTTACTTGTAGTTAAGCCAAATATTCATATTACAACTTCTCAGGCATATAAAAATGTTGTACCAAATGATAGTAGAATTTCTATTGAAGAAATTCTGAAAAAAGAAATTCGTGAATGGAAAACATATTTGGAAAACGATTTTGAAAAATCGGTTTTTGCTCAATTTCCACAAATTATGGAATTAAAAGCAACACTTTATTCAATGGGGGCAATTTATGCTCAAATGTCGGGAAGTGGAGCGGCTTGTTATGGCATTTTTTCGGAAAAACCAAAAACATATAATATCCCTTCTGATTGGCAATGTTTTGTAGGCAGGTTATAAATAAAACGCACCAAATTTATGATGCGTTTTTTAATATTTTATTCTAAGAAGTTGTAATTCTGATTAAATTAAATACGCTAATAGAACTTAAAAACTATTTTGCAGGAACTCCTACAGGTTTTAGAGCCATAGCTGCAAGTTCATTATCAAGCATATAGAAACCACCTTTATCGTTACCAATTAGTTCAAATTTATCTAATATTCCTCTTACTGTTGATTCCTCTTCAATTTGTTCAGTAATAAAGAATTGAAGCCAAGTTTGAGTTGTAAAATCTTTTTCGTTTGAAACTACTTCGTAAAGTTTATTTATACAAGCAGTTATAAATTCTTCGTGTTTTAAGGTTTCTTTAAAAATCTCAAAAAGAGATTCGTATTTATTAGATGGTTCGGGCATAGCTTGTAATTTAGCATGACCGCCACGTTCGTTTACGTATTGAATAAATTTTAAAGCATGAAACCTTTCTTCTTGAGTTTGGCGATAGAAAAATCCGGCTGCTCCGGGAAAACCATTTGAATCGCACCACGATGCCATAGCCAAATAAATTCTTGATGAGTTTTCTTCTTCTCTTATTTGGTCGTTTATTGCCTTTTCTACTGTTTTGTTTATCAT
>CAZRCF010000022.1:0-3683 GCA_964598505.1 uncultured Lentimicrobiaceae bacterium
ATAATTCAGTTAAATGGGAACCTATAAAACCATCTGCTCCAGTAATAAGAACTTTTTGCATAATAAATAATATAGAAAAAAGTGAATATAAATATTATAAAAACAAACCCAAATTATACAGCTTCGCCCTTTCACTCACATTTTAAAAACATGTAACAATGTGAATTACTTGTCATTAGCTTAATATTTTAGCAACTTCAAATTACAAATATTTTTTTATAATTTTATTAAATTTTGATTGTTTTTTATTCACTCCATAGCTATAACCATAGCCATAGCCATATCCGTAGCCATACGAATCAATATTCTTTACATCATTCATTATAATACCAACATTACTAACATTTTTATTATTATAAAGATCTGTTATTTCTGATAACATTCGTTTTCGAGTTAAATTCGCTCTAACAGTATATAATATTACATCGGCATATTTAAAAAGTAAGACTGCATCAGTAGTGAACATTATTGGAGGAGTATCAATAATAATATAATCAAATGTAATTTTTAATTCATCAATAAGTTGAACCATTCTATTTCGTAAAATTAATTCCGATGGATTTGGCGGTATTGGTCCTGCCGGCATAACAAATAAGTTATCCATTTTAGTTTTGAAAACCGATTTTTCAATATCAGATTTACCGGATAAATATGTACTTACTCCAATATCATTTTTTAATTCAAAATCGCTATAAATACCAGGGTTTCTTAAATCTAGACCTACAATAACAGTCTTTTTACCTGTTAGTGCATAAGTTGATGCAATATTAACAGAAATAAATGTTTTTCCTTCATTTGGGACAGAAGAAGTAACTAATACGATACTCGAATTTGATTCACTAACCATAAATTCAAGTTTTGTTCTAATAGCTCTAAATGCCTCAGATATTGGTGATTTTGGATAATTATAAACTAATGATATTTCATTATATGGAGAATGAGAAATACATCCAATTAATGGTATATTAGTTGTAGAAGAAATATCTTTTTTATCTTCAAAGTAATCAAAAATATATTTTTTACTAATAATATAAACCAATGGAATAAACAATCCTAATATTAATGAAATGAAGTATATCATCATTTTATTTGGCGATATTGGTTTCGTTGATACCATTGCTGTATCAATTATCCTGCTATCAGGCATATTTGATGCTTGCGCAATAGCTGACTCTGCTCTCTTCTGAAGTAAAAGTGTATAAATATCATTATGAATATTAAAATTACGTTGAATACCAATTAATGAACGTTCTGTTTCAGGAATTTTTTGCAATTCTTTATCAAATAAAGCAATCTGTTTATCTAAATCATTAATTTTTATATTCGTTGAATTAACTAAACTTTTTACACTTTCGGATATAGCTCTTTTACTGTTGGTTATTTGTTTATTAATATTTATGATAAGTGGGTTTTCAGAAGTTGAATTCATTAACAATTTATTTCTTTCGCTACCTAATGCTAACAAATTATTAATTTGATTATTTAATATTTGATCATTTACTCCAATAATTGATGGAGCAACAATATCATTGAATTCGTTATGTGTTTTAATATATTCGTTTAAGTAATTAAAATATTTCAGACTCAATTGGGCTAAAGCCATATCTGAATCTACCTTTTTTACTTTTTCAAGTACATTAAAAGATTGAATTTGAATATTAATAACATTGTTATTTCTACGAAACACTTCAAGCCTGTTTTCATTTTTATGTAACGAATCTGAAAGTACACCTAACTGCTCATCAATAAAATTAATAGTTAAGCTAGCAATTCTGTTTTTTTCGCTTAAATTATCAAAAGAATATCTATTTATAAATTCATTTAAATTATCTTTAGCCTCATCAGGATTATCACAAATTATGCTTAATCTAATTACATCAGCATCTTTTTTATACTGTTCTGCAATTATTGAATTTTGTAGGTTAATTGAAAGAGATGCTAAATCGCTAATATTTATATAATAAGTTTCCTCAAAAACATCTTCATTAAAATTTATGTTTTTTAATATTTTAAATTTCGAATATTTTGTCTCAAACCATTCATCAAATTTTATATTTTTCTCAATTGACTTGTATTCAATTAATCCTATTTCTTTATATTTTGAAAAATCATATATTGGTTTTTCTCCACCATCAATTTTTAATTTGATTGAACCATCAGAAATAAAATTTATTTTATAATTACCAATTAATTGTGGATGAAGGGAATCCATCACAACAATAAATGGTGAATTTTTGTATATATTATCTTTTCTAAGTTGGTTTTTTATATAATAACTAACAAATCTATTGTTTTGTTTTATAGTTGATTCTGAGAGGAAATATGAACTTAAAATTGCTACTTCGTTAACTACACTTTTTTGATCATCAAAGAGACCAAAGCCTTTTATCATATCATTTGACCTACTTGTTCTTTTTGAATCTTTTCTGATAAGTATTGTTGATGTAGCTTTATATTTTCGTTCAGATTTAATATTATATAAATATCCTAAAATTATAAACAATAATATGCTTATTGGAAACAAATACCATAATCTAATTATTGCAAAAAAATGTGATTTAAAATTGATGGTATCATCTTTTATATTTTTATTAAAATTTTGATATTGTTCCATATATTTATTTTGTATAATTTATAATTAGGAGTAGTGTAGTTATTGCAGATAAAATAGTCGCATAAGGGAAAGTCCCTAACCCAAAGGGTTTTGTTGAAAGAGGCTCAAAATAAATTACATCGTTTGGTTTTAAATTAAAGACTTCACAACTAACAACATTAGATTTTGTTATATCTGCATAAAATAATTTATAATCACCATTTTGCATACGACGCATTACAGTTACTTTTTTTCTATTACCATAAATAGTTAAATCGCCTGCTAAACCAATTGCTTCAAATATGTTTATTCTATTATTATTTGCATAATACATACCAGGTTTGTTAACCTCTCCAATAACAGTTACATTGAAATTTGCTAATTTTACAACAATAACAGCATCAGTAATAAATTTTGAAATTGCACTATTAATATCTAATTTTATTTCATCAATTGTTTTATTTTCGGCTATAAATTTACCTGCAAAAGGAAGGTAAATATAACCTGAATCATTAATTTGATAGCTTTTTAAATAAATATCTGTAGGTGAAGTATACAGCTGGCTACTGGCAGCATTTTTTCCGCTGATATAAACATTCATTTCTGGAATAGAAGTCAGGATATCAATATATAATTGATCACCTTTTTGCAAACGATAAACCTTTGATGTATTAATCAAAGTATCGCTTTTAATATCATTTGAAATTTGTTGCAAATACTTAATTTTACTAAGAGGTGTACATGAAAAAAATGACACCAAGCAAAAAATTACTAAAACAATGAGAACTCTATTTTTTTTCATGAAAATTATTCTATTTTACTAAAAAATCAAAAAAATATTTTTTAACTAATCTGTATCGCAAAATTAATGATTGTCATTGAAAAATCCTAATTTTTATTTTTACATTTAAGGTGCAAATACATGAATTAATTTTATAAATATAATGTGTTTATATCTCTTTATTTATATATAACTTATTATTAATGAAAACTTTGTGTTGATAGATAACAAACACAATACTTAAATAATTTTACTATTCACCATACTTTATTATTTTTTCCTAATCAATAATAAATAATGAATTCACAC
>CAZRCF010000022.1:3693-16858 GCA_964598505.1 uncultured Lentimicrobiaceae bacterium
TGAATTAATTTTATAAATATAATGTGTTTATATCTCTTTATTTATATATAACTGAAAGTAATTATATAATTTTTTCAATTCGAGAGCTTCCTATTTCAACCAAAATACCTTTCCCAATTGAATCAATTGTTATTAAAAATTTACCTTTATTGTTTTTTCGTACTAATTTGCCTTTAAATCCTTTAAACGGACCTGATAATATATTAACATTCTGCCCTTTATAGAATTCAATATCATTAATCTCAATTATATTTTGTTCTGATAAAGCAATTTTAATTGCTTCAATTTGCTTTTCTGGAATAATTGTATCAACTCCATTAAATCTAATTATACGTGCAATTCCATCTGTATTTAAAATACTACTTCTATTATTTATATCAATTTTTACAAAAATATATCCAGGGAAAAGTGGCAATTCAACCTCTTTTTTTCTATCACTCCATTGCCTAATAACTTTTTGAGTAGGTAAAAAAACAATAATATTTTTCTCTAAAAGTATTTTTTCACATTTTTTTTCGAAACGAGAACGAGTAACTAATGCATACCAATTTTCAATTTCTGATTTCATTTATTTTTAATATTATTTATAATTGATTTATGCAAATTTAATAATAATATAGGGATAAAAATTTATAAGAAAATAAATAATTGAAATTGGTTATAAATATAGCTAAATAATTGAGTATTTTTGCAACTCACATTTTTATATAACTTAAAAAATATTATTAAGATGAAAATTGTTTTTATGGGAACGCCCGAATTTGCATCTGGTATATTGCAAGAAATAATTAATAAATTTTATGATGTTGCTTGTGTTGTAACGGTGCCAGACAAACCAGCCGGCAGAGGTCAAAAACTAAAACAAAGTGCAGTAAAAGAAGTTGCTTTATTGAATAATATTTCTATTTTGCAACCTGAAAAGTTACGAGATAATGTTTTTTTGGAAGCCTTATCATCTTATAATGCAGATATTTTTATTGTTATAGCTTTCAGAATGTTGCCCAAGGTTGTTTGGAGTATGCCACGCAAAGGCACATTTAATTTACATGCATCATTATTACCACATTACAGAGGTGCTGCACCTATAAATTGGGCAATAATTAATGGTGAAAAAATTACAGGTGTTACAACTTTTTTTATAAACGAAAAAATTGATACCGGCGATATAATTCTTGCAAAACAAGTTTCAATTGACGAAGATGATGATGCAGGTTCATTACACGATAAACTTATGAAAGCAGGAAAAATTGCAGTTATTGAAACATTAGAACTAATTAAAAAAGACAGCATAGTTCCAATAAAGCAAAATATTGAGTTTCATAATGAGTTAAAAATTGCACCAAAAATTTTTAATAATGATTGTAAAATTGACTTTAATAACAAATGTAAAAGTATTAATTTATTTATTAGAGGGCTATCGCCTTACCCTGCTGCATATTTATCTTTATCAAATAATATCGACACAATTGTAATGAAAGTATATAAAACTTCATATATTGAGGATTTAGAATCAAAAAAAACGGGGAAGATAGAATCGGATAATAAAAATTATTTAAAAATATCATGTTTAAATGGTTGGATTTTGATAGAAGAATTGCAAATAATGGGTAAAAAGAAGATGAAAACAATAGAATTTTTGAGAGGCTTCCGAAATATTAACAATTATTACACTCTATAAAGCTACAAAAATGTGGTGTTGAGTGTAAAAAAATAGCATTTTTTACAAAAAGTTATTAACAAAATGTGGCACTTATCAACAATTAAACATTTTTTAATAAAAAACACTTGACAAACGCTTAGAAATGGTTATTTTTGTAGATGTTAATAATATTAATTAATTAATCAAAAACAAAAAATTATGAACAAGGCTGAATTAGTTGATGCAATGTCTGCACACTCGGGATTAACAAAAAAACAATCAAAAGAAGCGTTAGAAGGATTTATTGGAGCTGTTTCTGGTTCATTAAAATCTGGTGATCGTGTAGCTTTAGTAGGATTTGGTTCATTTTCAGTTAACCACCGTGCTGCTCGCAAAGGTCGTAACCCAAGAACTAAAGCAGAAATGGTTATTCCTGCTAAAAAAGTTGTTAAATTCAAACCAGGTAATGAATTATCAGATTTCATTATTTAATTTGAAAGCAATTGCAAAAAAACCCTGCTCTTTCAGTAGGGTTTTTTTGTGCTTATTAAAATCCTATTTTGAAAATTATGGATAAAAAAACAAAAATTCAACTATTAGAATATCTTTCAAATTGTATTAGCGATGAACGAAAAGAAAAAATTGAAAGTATTGTTAACCACCGTACAAGGTATATTACAGTTGTTTTAGAAGATATTTTTCAAGCTCAAAATGCAAGTGCAGTTATTCGTACATCAGAGTGTTTTGGTGTCCAAGATATACATATTATCGAAAATGAAAATGAATATAATATTAATCCAGATGTTGTTTTAGGTTCATCGCAATGGATAAATATGTACAGATATAATAAAAACCCAAATAACACATTAGAAGCACTAACAAAATTAAAAAATCAAGGTTATAAAATAGTTGCAACCACACCACATAAAAATGATTGTACTATATCTGAAATAGATATTTCGCAACCAATTGCATTTTTGTTTGGAACTGAATTAAATGGGCTTTCGGATATTGCAATAAATAATGCTGACCAATTTGTTAAAATACCAATGGTAGGATTTACCGAAAGTTTTAATATAAGTGTTTCGGTAGCTTTAGTTATTCAAAAAACTATTGAGAGAGTAAAACAATCTAATGTTAAGTGGGAATTGTCTGAGGATGAAATTATAGATATTAAACTTGAATGGGTTAGAAAAACATTAAAAACCCCTGAAATGATTGAAAAAAGGTTTTTCAAGACAAGTAGCATCTAACTTAAACATGCACAAACAATTATAAATTATTAGTTTTTATTTTGTCAAAATTAAAAACTTTGACAAAATAAAAACCAGCTACGCATCGAATATGGAAATAATATTTATAATTACTTATTTTAGTAGTATTTAAACAGTCATTATATCTTTTTCTTTCAATTCTAATATTTTATCTACTTTTGAAATAAAATCGTCAGTTATTTTCTGAATATCAATTTCAAATTTTTTAATATCATCTTCCGAAGCACCATTTTTTTCAAGTTTTTTACCCTCTTCATTCGCATTTCTGCGGATATTACGAATATTTACTTTAGCATGTTCGGCTTCTTGTTTTGCTTTTTTTACAAGCTCTTTACGGCGTTCTTCGCTTAATGGAGGAACCATTATACGTAAAAAATCAACGTTGGTTTGAGGATTAAATCCTAAATTAGCTGCTTGAATAGCTTTATCAATAACCGAAAGCATGCTTTTATCCCAAGGTTGAACTATAATTTGACGTGCATCGGGTGTAGTTACATTAGCAACTTGATCGATTGACGAAAGATTACCATAATAATCAACTTTTATACCTTCAAGCATTTGCGGACTTGCTTTTCCGGCTCTAACTTTATGCAATTCTAATTCAAAAAAATCAAGTGTTTTTTTCATGTGATCACTTGTTTCTTCAATACAAAATAAACAATCTTCGTTCATAATTTTAAATTATTGGTTGTTTTTTATCTCTTTTTTATAAATTTTATTATACTCTTTTTCCACCAAATTTGAACTCCATTTAAAAACAAATAGATAGTGAAAAATAATAGCAATTCCCCATGCTACTGTTGGAAATACAGGCCAAGGAAGTGGGAATTTTTCTTCTTGTCCGTAAGATACAAATAGCCATAATAACCAAAATAATATGTTTACTAAAATATAAACAGTTAAATGGGCTTTAAAAGCAACTCTCTTTTTAGCTTTTTTATATATTTCCTTATTATATTCTTTGTTTTCCATAATTTTTTTCAAAAATATTAATTTTTTACAATAGTTCCAATTTTATCTCCATTAATTAGTTTTTTTAAGTTACCTGAAGTGTTAATATCAAATACAATAATAGGTAAATTATTCTCTTTGCAAAGTGTAAAAGCGGTCATATCCATAATATTTAGGTTTCTACTATAGGCTTCATCAAAAGTAATTTCATCATATTTGATAGCTTTATTATCTTTTTCAGGGTCGGCAGAATAAATTCCATCAACTCTTGTACCTTTTATAATAACATCAGCCATAATTTCCACACCTCTTAATGCGGCTCCGCTATCGGTAGTAAAATATGGATTTCCGGTACCACTACTAATTATTACTACTTTTCCTGTTTCTAAGGCTTCTATAGCACGTTTACGACTCATTTTTTCGCATATTGGGTCGATAGGAATTCCTGATAATACAATTGATTTTATATCTAATGAATCGAGTGCCGATTGAAGTGCCATGCTATTAATTGTGGTAGCTAACATACCCATATAGTCGCCTTGAACTCTATCGAATCCCTTACCCACGCCTTGAAGTCCTCTGAAAATATTTCCACCTCCAATAACAATTCCAATCTCAATTCCTTGGTTTGCAATTGTAGAAATTTCGTTTGCAAAATAGTTTAATGTATCCGAATCAATACCATATTTTTGATTTCCCATTAACGATTCGCCACTTAATTTTAGTAATATTCTTTTATATTTCATTTTGTTATATTTAAAGTCTCAATAAATATTCTATAATACATTTCTCGAATTAACTGTAAAAATAAAAAAAAATGGAATTCAATTAATGAATTCCATTTTTAATTTTAACTTTTTATCAAAAATTAAGCACCAAGTTGAAGTCTTTTAAAATCAACACAGCTTAATTCTGAGTTAGTTTCTTTAATATATTGACCAACAGTTTTTTTGTTGTCGCGTATAAATTCTTGATTAACAAGAGTATTTTCTTTTAAGAATTTATTTAATTTCCCTTGAGCAATTTTTTCAACCATATCTTCAGGTTTGCCTTCTTGGCGAGTAATTTCGCGAGCAAGTTCTAATTCATGGTCAATTGTTGCTTGGCTAACATTGTTTTGATCGATAGCAATTGGAGACATAGCAGCAATTTGCATTGCAATTTCGTGACCTACGGTTTCTAATTTATCAGCAGTTTTATTAAAACCAACTATTGTAGCCAAACGATTTCCATTATGGTTGTATGCACTAACAAAAGCAGCTTCAATAAATTCGTAATGGCTGATAATAATTCTTTCGCCGGTTTTTCCTGTTAAATCAACAACAGCATCACTAACTAATCTGCCATTTAATTCAAGTGCAAAAAGTTCGTCTGCAGTTTTTGGTTTTTTTATAATTGCAAGTTCAACTATTGATTTTGCAAAATTTACAAAATCATCAGTTTTGCCTACGAAATCAGATTCGCAATTTATCATTGCAATTGCACCAAAGGTATTATTTGAATCAGTTTGAGCATAAACGAAACCTTCATTTGCATCACGGTCTGAACGTTTTGCAGCAACTTTTTGACCTTTTTTGCGAAGGATATCAATTGCAGCATCAAAATCCCCATCGGCTTCAACTAGTGCATTTTTGCAGTCCATCATACCTGCACCAGTCATTTGTCTTAATTTATTTACATCAGCAGCGGTAATTGCCATTATATTAATGTTTTAAAATGTTATTATTTTAATTATTTTTTAGCAGGAGCTCTTTTAATTATTGGTCTTTTTGTTGCCGGTTTTTTCATAATATCAGTTTCACCAGCATCTACAGTAATATCTTTAACTTTAGTTTTTACTATAGGAGTTTTAACTAATTCGATTTTTGCAACAACTTCTTCTTCGTCAATATCAATAATTGGTTTAGAATTCTCTTCTAAAGCAGCTTCTTCCATTTCTTCGTCAGTTAATTTTCTGTCTTTATCGAATTTTCGTTCGTTTAATCCTTCATCAATTGCATCGCAAAGAACTCTTAAAATAACTTGAATTGATTTTGAAGCATCATCATTTGCAGGAATAGCGTAATCTACGTTTAAAGGATTTGAATTTGTATCAACGATAGCAAAAGTAGGTATATTTAATTTGTGAGCTTCTGCAATTGCAATATGTTCTTTTAAAATATCAACTACAAAAATTGCAGATGGAAGTCTATTCAAATCTGAAATTGAACCTAAGTTCTTTTCAAGTTTAGCACGTTCACGTTGAATTTGTAAACGTTCGCGTTTTGAAATTTCTTTAAACGAAGGGCTTGTCATCAATTTGTCAATTGAAGCCATTTTGCGAACTGCTTTACGAATTGTAGCAAAGTTAGTAAGCATACCACCGGGCCAACGTTCTACAACGTAAGGCATATTAACTTTTTTAACTTCTGTAGCTAATATTTCTTTAGCTTGTTTTTTTGTAGCAACAAAAAGTATTTTTTTTCCAGATTTTGCAATTTGTTTCATTGCAGCAGCGGCTTCATCTATTTTTGCAACAGTTTTGTGCAAATCAATAATATGAATACCATTTTTTTCCATAAAGATGTATGGAGCCATGTTTGGATTCCATTTTCTGCGTAAGTGACCAAAATGAGCACCTGCGTCAAGCAATTCGTTGAAATTAGTTCTTGCCATTGTTTGTTTTTTTATTTTGTTTACCTTCCATTATTGCAATTAGCGAGTAGTGCTTTATGCTGCAGTCTCGCTAATTTGGATACTAAACTCTGACTTCGGAAGTTTAAAGCAGAATTGAATATTAACGTTTACTAAATTGAAATCTTTTACGAGCTTTCGGACGACCTGGTTTTTTACGTTCTACCATACGAGGATCGCGACGTAATAGACCCATTGGTTTAAGCATAGGACGATATTCAACATCAATTTCACAAAGTGCTTTTGATATTCCTAAACGTAATGCTTCTGCTTGTCCAGTAATGCCACCGCCATTAATATTGGCTTTAACATCGTACTTGTTTTCGTTAGCAGTAAGGATAAATGGTTGTACAACTTTATATTGTAGCGGAGCTGTCGTAAAATATTCTTTATAATCACGACCGTTTATTGTAACTACGCCTGTGCCTTCTTTTAAATATACACGAGCAACTGCGGTTTTTCTTCTTCCTGAAGTATTTAATATTTCCATGATTACAAGATTGTTTTAATGTCTATCAATTTAGGTTGTTGTGCTTGGTGTGGGTGTTCAGTTCCTGCATATACATGCAAGTTTCTGAATAACTCACTTCCAAGTTTGTTTTTTGGCAACATTCCTTTAATTGCATGTTCTAATACAAAGAATGGTTTGCGAGCTAACATTTGTTTAGGCGTTGCAAATCTTTGTCCTCCAGGATAACCTGTATGGCGAACATATATTTTATCGGTTAATTTTTTGCCCGTAAAACGAACTTTTTCGGCATTGATTATGATAACATTATCACCACAATCAACGTGAGGTGTGAAGTTTGTTTTGTTTTTTCCTCTAAGTATATTGGCTGCAACTACAGATAGTCGTCCAACAACTTGGTTTTCAGCATCTATTACAATCCACCCTTTTTCAACGGTAGCTGCATTAGCTGATACTGTTTTGTAACTTAATGTGTTCATTTTATTCTTTTAATACATTTTAAAGCACTTCCCAGTTATGGGGGTGCAAAGTTAGTTGTTTTTTTCAAATATTCCTTAATAATTTCTAAGATAATTATGGAATAATGACATTTATTTTTTTAACGGGCAGGCAAAATTACAAAATTTATTTTTATTTTTAATGCTTTTATGAAAATTTATCTTTTTTTTTTATTTTAGGCAGTATTTCAATGGTGTTAAAAAAAGATATTTATACTGGTTATAAAGCACTAATTTCATAAGCAAATTAGAAGCTTAGCAGAAACTTAAATGATTTTAATAGTAATCTTTTCGTACTCCAAAATGCAAACTTAAATAAAATGCGTAGAAAAAGTTTTGTGGCTGATTAAACGCCATTATTTTTATAGGAATTGGATATGCATCTAATAATGCTCCTACCTCTAAACTTCTAACCTTACGCTCGTTTGAACCAAATTCAAAACTTAAACTAGTTTTTAAATAGAACCCTGGATACGCTGAAAACTCAAACCAGCCTTTTCCTAATGGACCATTGCCATATATATTATTTAGATTATGGATTTCCGGATTGTATTTTTCTACGCTAACATTATATTTATTTTCATTAACATTTTCACGATAAATTGTTAAATATATTGGCGAAGTAAGTGCTAACGAAAAGCCACCAAAATAATTAAATCGAACTTCAGTACCACCCCAATACGGTTTAAAATTAAGTGTTTGTTGTTCCCCATATCCAATTCGTAATACATTCATTCTGCTTAATTTACCATAAACAAAATCTTTAGAAAATGGGAAGTTTATATTTTTTCCTTTAACCTCTTTATCGTGCTTAACAAAGTTCAACTCTGTTTCTAAAAAATATTTTTTAAAGATTGTTATTTGCTTTCCTGTTCTATAACCAGCACCCCAACCTAATGACCTTAACATTCCATAAGCGTTCCACTCTTTACGCAAAACTTCTTGAGAATAATCTTCACCCAAAACTTGAGCTTTACAAAAATAACTCGTTGAAATTATTATTATTAGTAGTAAATATTTTATAAACCTTAAATTCATTTTAAATAATTATAATTGTAACAAAAATAAATAAAAAAACCATAATAATCAAAAATTTTTGAATTATTATGGTCTAATATTAAGTTTCCGAGTAACTATTTAATATAATTTTAAGCAGTTTTAGAAGTTGAAGTATTTACTTTCGATTGATATGCAGGGCATTTTTCACGAGCTTTACACGATGCAAAAAAAACAATAATACATATCAACGCAATTGTTAGTTTAAAGATTTTTTTCATAATACTATTTTTAAAATTTATAATTTCAGTTTTGATTATGCAAAATTACATTTTTTAGTTTAATTTTGACAAACAATCATATATATTTAACAAAAATATCAATAAAATATTGTTTTATAATGGCAGAAACAGAAATTAATCCAGAAATTGAAGTTACTTGGAAAGATAAATTGATTGATGAATTTAACAAGGATTCGTTTAAAAAACTGAAAGAATATTTGATTTCGGAACGAAAATATTATAAAATTTACCCAAAGGGTGGTAATATTTTTAAGGCGTTTAATTTAACTCCTTTTAATGAAGTAAAAGTTGTTATTTTGGGTCAGGATCCATATCATGGAGATGGTCAAGCTCATGGATTGTGCTTTTCGGTGCCTAATGGAATTGCTCAACCCCCATCTTTAATAAATATTTTTAAAGAGATTAATCGTGATTTAGGATTTAAAATTCCGAGAAGTGGTAATATAGAGAAATGGGCTAATCAAGGAGTTTTGCTGTTAAATGCTACACTAACTGTTAGAGCTAACTTGGCAGGTTCGCACCAAAAAAAAGGGTGGGAAGAATTTACTGATTCGGTTATTAAAAAAATTTCATCAGAACATAATGGAGTTGTGTTTCTGCTTTGGGGAAATTATGCTCAAGCAAAAGAAAAATTTATTGATATTACAAAACACTACATTTTAAAAGCTGTTCATCCATCGCCATTATCGGCTCATCGTGGTTTTATTGGTTGTGGGCATTTTTCGGAAACTAATAAAATTCTTCGTTCGTTAAACAAGAAAGAAATTGATTGGGGAATTGAATAATGATTATTGATATTCAATGAATTGGTGGTTGCTTGTTAATATTTACTTTTCGTAAAATTTTCCTTGTCGAGTATCAAGTTCAAGGAGTTTGGTTTCAATTAAATTTAATATTTGGTCATAGCGGAGCGAAGACCATGGCTCGGAAACTAAAAAACGTGGTGGTACTTCGCCTGCAAATCGTTCAATTACTATTGCTGGATTAAGCTGCTCAATATATTTACATATAAAAGTAATATAATCGGGCAATGAAAATAGTGAATATTTATTAGGATTATTAAGGTAATCTTTTTCCATAAATGTACCTTTTACAATTTGAAGCTGATGGAATTTGATAGTTTTTAAAGGTAATTGTGATACAATTTTTACAGATTCGAGTTGTTGTTGGTGTGTTTCGCCAGGTAATCCGAAAATAAAATGAGCACCAGTATTAATTCCATATTCATTAGTAAGTTTAATAGCTTTTTCGGCAATTTCGTAAGTGTGTCCACGATTAATTTCTAGTAATGTTTGGTTGTAAATTGATTCAACACCATATTCGATAATAATGTATTTTGTTTTTGAAAGTTGGGCAAAATATTCTAATTTTTGTTCATCAATGCAATCGGGACGAGTGCCAATAACTAAACCACAAATTTGTGGATGATTAATTGCAGGCTGATAAATTTGTTTTAATGTGTCGAGTGAAGCATGAGTGTTAGAAAATGCTTGAAAATAGGCTAAGTATCTGTTTGCTCTTCGGTATCTGTTAGTATGAAATTGGACACCTTCGTTAATTTGTTGATCAATAGGCTTTGAAGATTTACAGTATGAAGGATTAAAGGCATCGTTGTTACAATAAGTGCAACCGCCAACTGAAATTGTTCCATCTCTATTTGGGCAGGTAAAACCAGCATCAATAGTTACTTTTTGAACACGTTCGCCAAAAATTTGTTTAAAATATTCGGAATATGAATTGTAACGTCTATTATGTTTCCAATAGTATTCTTGCATTAAAAAAATTTATCTTAGCTTTTAGCAAATAGCTGCAAGCTTTTTATGATTAATAATTTTGGGTTCTGTTTTATAATAATGTTGAATTTTTGATATATTTTTATAAAACATTCACACTAATCTTGTCGAAGTGCTTCAAATATAGTTAATTTTAATAATAATTTTAACTTTGTGGGGCTTCGGCAATACTTCGACAAGCTCAGTATGACCAGCCTGACAATACGATAAGAAGTTTTATAACTGTCACACTGAGCCTATAGAAGTGTAGAATCTCAAAACCAATATCTACAATATCCTTTAACAGAACCTAATTTTTATCTTTTTAGTTTAAATACATATTAAAAAATCCAATTCATACCAATACTAGGCATAAATGGCAGCTGGTCAACACGTTCTTTAGTGGTACGGTCGAAATAGAAAATATTAGGTCGGTTATAAACATTTGTTGCACCAATATTCAGTTCTAAAATATTTTTTTCGGTAAAGAAATATTTATATTTTAAATTAATATCTAAACGATGAAAATCGGGAAGACGACCATTATTTTTTTCATCGTAAATATAACCAATACTTTCATTTTGTGATGTATAATTTGAACCAATATTACCACTAATATCTAAACTTGGGTAAGTTCCTAATGTTTGTGCAAAAGCAAAACCGGAGCCATAATTCCAACGAACATCAAATTGCCAACTATCAAGTTTGCCAAATACATAAGACATCATTAAATTAACATTATGTCGTCTATCGAAATGCGAAACGTATTGAATAATACCATCATCTCTGTTTACCCAACCGAGAGAATAAGATAGCCAAAAATATAACTTTTTTAATTCATATTTCATTGATAAATCAATACCCTTAGCAACACCACTTTCAATAACAAAATCTTTTCTTAAATATTCATCAACAAAATCCGAAGAAGTTATATTATTGTATGGGGATTTATCTTCATAAATTTTTCGTTTATTAAGATTTGTGAGTTGAGAAAAGTTTTTAAAATATCCTTCTAAATTTAAAGTTAATTTATTAATAACATCCCATTCCATTCCAAAAACAATGTGCTGAGCTTTTTGCAATTTATCTTTAACTTCAGTGCCATCAAATGTTTTTTCAGGCAGATTTTCGGGTCCTGATAAAAAACCATAAAACAAATTCACAACATCTTTATCGGAAGAAGAGCTAATTAAGTTTTGAGCATAAATACCGCTTGCCAATTTGAAACGAAAATTATCGTTTGCATTATATTTAAGTGCCAAACGAGGTTCAACAGAAACATCGCTCAACGAAGCGAAATAGTGGAATCTAATTCCAGGTTCAACAATAAATTTGTTATATATTCCTTTGTACTTAAGGTAAGTAGCTATTTCGGTTGTATTTTCCTCTTGGCTAATTTTTAATCCGGTACCATTAACAAAGTTGAAATTTGTTTTAAAACCAAGCATTTCAACTCCATAACGGATTGAATTTTTGCCTAAAATGTAATTAAAACCTAAATCAACATTAAAACCATTAATATCGCTTGTTCGTGGTTTATTAATTTTATCATCTAAGCTAATCGAATATTGCGAATAAGCTGCTGTAAGATCAATAATTACAGGCGATAGACCAGGTATAAGAATAATATTAATACCACCGCCAGAAGAAGTCCATTTAAAATCGGCAATTTTTTTATAATTTACTGCATCGTTAAAATTAAATCCAAATAAGTTAACTTTACTGCCATTAGATGAATTAATTGAAACTTTTCCATAGAAATCTTGATAATTAAATGGCAATCCATTAGTATCAATGTATCGGTATAAAACCTTAGAACTTTCTTTTAAATATGAATTTTTTGCTGAAAACAACCATGAAACACTATTTCCTGTAGTATCATTAAACTTTATAAGTGGTCCTTCAAGTAACAATTTTGAGCCAAAAGTATTAACATCAATTTTCCCTGCAATCCGTTTTTTGTTTCCTTCCCTTGTTTTAATATCCATAACTGAAGATATACGACCACCAAATTCGGCACCAAAACCACCAGTATAAACATCTGCCGATTTTAAAATATCAGTATCAAAAACCGAGAACAATCCTATAGAATGAAAGGGGTTATAAATTACCATTCCATCTAAAATTACTTTATTTTGAATGGGCGAACCCCCACGAATATATAATTGTCCGCCTTGGTCGCCAGTAAATATAACGCCTGGCAACACTTGCAGATATTGAGCTAAATCGGGCGTGCCACCAATTGTTGGCATTTGTTTAATTTGTTTTGGAGTAACATATACTACAGATGTACGAGTTTCGGTTCTTGCGATCTCTTTTTCAGCAGTAATATTTACTTCTTTTAAGTTGAAAGAAGATTTTAATAATCCTAATTTTTTAACTATAACATCACCAGCTTTTAAAGTAATTGTTTGGCTTAAAGAATCATAGCCCATAGATTTAATTGTAAGATTGTATGTGCCTGGCAGTATGCGGTTTAAAATAAAATTACCATTACCGTCGGTAGTACTTCCATAGCTTGTGCCTTTTAAATAAACATTAGTAAAAGGTACAGCTTCACCTGTCTCTTTTTCGTACACGTAACCTTTTATG
>CAZRCF010000023.1:0-15790 GCA_964598505.1 uncultured Lentimicrobiaceae bacterium
TTACAAATATTAAAATATTGATAAAACAACTAATGCGAAATAAGATGTATTCAGTTGTTACTATATTAGGATTTTCAATATCATTGATGTTTATTATTCTGTTAAGTACTTATATCAGACAAGAATTATCAGTAGATACATTTCATAAAAACAAAGATCGTATTTTCAGTTTGGGTTATGGGAGTTATCCTGCATCGTATGGTCCTTATTTTAAAGAAAATATTCCTGAAATTGAAGATTTTACTCGTGTTTATCAAAAAGAATGTGATATTTCAGATTTTGATAAAAATGAACAACATCCTATAAAGTGCATGTTTGCAGATAATGCTTTTTTTAATATGTTCTCTTTTAAAATACTTGAGGGAAATACAATAGAATTAATTAATTCTAATAATTCTATTGTAATTTCCTCTTCGTTATCAAAAAGACTTTTTAACAACACTCATGTAATTGGAAAAGAAGTCTTAATAAATAATAAGTCAAGATTTATTGTTTCTGGTGTTATGGATGATTTTCCAGAAAATACTCATTTTAAGAAATGTGATGTAATCCTAAACTTAAAATCTTTATCTATAATAGAAAAATCGGCAGATAGCAGTAATGTAAAAAATGATTTTGATAAAAGCTTATTTGGCTTATATTTTTTAGCGAAACATAATACAAATTTAATGCTAAAAGAAAAACAAATACTTGATTATATTAGAAAAAATAATGAAATTTATGAATTAGGATTCCCATTTACAGAAAGATTAGTTCCGCTTACTGATATTTATTTTAGAGGAATAGAGAATGATTGGACAAAAGCGAATAGCAAAAAACCAATACAAGACCTTTCAATGCTTGCTTTATTGATATTAATAATTGCAATTATTAATTATGTAAATTTATCAATTGCTCAAATTAGTACAAGAGGAAAAGAGGTTGCAATTAAAAAATTATTAGGAAGTTCGAAATACAATCTTTTTATCCAATTTATATCCGAATCGGTAATAATTTGTTTTTTTGCTTTTGTTTTTGCAATTATTTTTTCTAAAATTGCCGAACCAGCTTTCAACAGTCTGCTTAATACAAACATTGATATATTCAATAGGTTTAATATTTCATTAACATTAGTATATCTCTTTTTTATTTTGCTGATAGGCTTTATTGCAGGTTTAATTCCTACTGTAGCTTTATTGAGATACGATGCTATTGATGTTTTTAAAGGGAAATATTTAAGAAATACAAAAAACATTTTCGGTAAAGTTTTGATTTCTTTTCAATTTTGTGCGGCAATAACATTAATAATATGCACATTGGTAATTGGAAAACAGAATACTTTTATTAAAAATTATGATCTCGGTTTTGTTAAGGATAATATTGTCTGCATAGATAATAATACTTCTTTGTGTAAGAAAAATAATGTATTAAAAAATGAATTAAAGAGAATTCCTGAGGTAAGTGATGTTTCATTTTCTTCGGTAAGTTTATTAGATAATGCTGTTGGAGCAGCTGGGGAATTTAAAAATGGCAAATTTACTGCTTTTAATGTGTTTGGAGTTGATTTTGAGTTTTTTAAGATTTTTGATATTAAGATAAAATATACGGGAAATGCATATTCTCAAAAATCTTTTTTTTTAAATCAAACTGCTGTTAAGGAATTAGGATTGGATAGTTTGATACAAGAATATGAGGGAGCATCAGTTTTTGGAATTGTTAATGACTTTCATTACGGAGATTTACATAATAAAATCAAACCTGCTAGTATTTCTGTACTTAATGAAGGCGAAACTGCAGATTTTATAATTGTAAAATTATCTGGAAAAAATAAATCTAAAGCATTAGAGGAAATAAAAGCAATATTTGATAAATTCTCAGACGGATTACCATTTAGATATAGATTTATTGATGATACAATTAATACATTATATCAAAAAGAAGAAAAAACTTTTAAAACAATAGGATATTTTGCTTTTTTAACAATTATAATCTCAATTATGGGCATTTTAGCTATGACTACATTCTATATTGAGAGGAGAAATAAAGAAATTGCTATCAGAAAAGTAAATGGTGCATTAGTATTTGATATAATAAAAATGCAGAATTTTGATATTATTAAATGGGTAGTTCTTGCATTTATAATTGCTTGCCCAATAGCTTATTACCAATTGTTTAAATGGCTTGAGACTTTTGCATACAAGACAAACTTAAACTTATTGATATTTGTACTTACAGGTTTCTTTGTGATATTAATTTCAATAATTACAATAAGTGTTCAAAGTTGGAGCGCTGCAAAAAGAAATCCATCTGAAAGCATTAAAACCGAATAAATTGAAGCATTATAATATAGTTTGTAAAAATTAATATTTAGAAATCATGATAAAAAACTTTTTTTCCCTGGCATTTCGCAACATTATGCGAAATAAAACATTTGTAATTATTAATGTATTAGGGCTTGGTATAGCAATGTCATGTTGTATAGTAGCTTATCTTAATTACCAGTTTGAAGCCGATTATAATACTATGCATGTAAACCGTGATAAAATCTATAAAATAAATGTTTCCAGAACTATTGATGAACGTTTACAAAACTATGGTATTTCGCCTATATCATTAGCACCAGCCTTAGCAAACCAAATTGCTGGAATAGAATGCATAGTTCGTTTATCTAATAGCTATTCACCCATTAGATATGATGGTAAAAATGGAGATGCTAAAATTTTTAACGAGTCAATTGGCTTTGCCGATAAAGAT
The DNA here is from genome assembly GCA_964598505.1 of uncultured Lentimicrobiaceae bacterium. GTDB lineage: Bacteria > Bacteroidota > Bacteroidia > Bacteroidales > WCHB1-69 > CAZRCF01. The sequence goes on from CAZRCF010000023.1 coordinate 2,734, forward strand.
TTTTTAAGAATGTTTACTTTTCCTATGAAATGGGGCGATTCTGATGCTTTTGAAGACAAAAGCAAAATAATTTTGAGTGAAAAAACATCAAGCAAATTTTTTGGAGATAAAAACCCTGTTGGAGAAACAGTTACAATCTTTAATGATAAAGGAATAGGAACTGTTTTAACAATAGGTGGAGTATTTAAAAATATTCCTGAAAATTCAATTGTTCATCGTTTTAATGCTTTATGTTTACACTCAAATTACTTAAAAATTTATAATATAAATGAGTTGGATTGGAAAGAATGGACAGATGGAACATTTTTACAAGTTTCAAATCCATCTAAAATTATTGAAATTGAGAAATCATTATCGCAATATATACAAATTCAAAATAAAAATAATTACGATTGGAAGATAGAAAAATATTATATTCAAAGTTTAGATGAATTTACAAAAGATTCTCGCAATATATGGGCAAATAGGATGGGGCAAATTAATCCTCCATCAGCAATCATTGGACCTATAGTAATGGCTATTCTTATACTTCTTTTAGCGTGTTTTAATTTTATAAATACATCTATTGCAACATCTAATAAACGATTAAAAGAAATAGGTGTTAGGAAAGTAATTGGAGGTAGTAGAACAAACTTGATTGCACAATTCTTAGGAGAAAATTTTATAATTTGTTTTTTCGCATTAATAGCTTCTCTTTTAATAGGAGTATATTTTACAAGTGAATATAATAAAATGTGGACAGATTTAAATCTATCTGCAAACTATTTCTCAAATTTTCGCATTTGGATATTTTTAGGTTTTGTTTTAGTTTTTACGACTATTACAGCTGCATTATATCCTGCTTTTTATATTAGTTCGTTTAATCCTATTCAGGTTTTAAGAGGAACTGTAAAGTTTAGTGGCACCGGAATTTTATCCAGAATATTACTTATTTTACAATTTAGTATTTCGTTAATAGGATTAATTGCCAGTATAGTATTTGTTCAGAATGCTAAATTTCAAAACGATTTTTATTTAGGTTATAATAAAGACCAAATTATTACGATACCTTCCAGTTCCCATTCAAATATAGAAATCCTTCAAAAAGCGTTGGAAAATAATACAAATATTATTCAAATGACACCTACAGAAGATCATATATCATTTGGTTCACGATCAAGAACGGCAGTTTATATTGATAAGAAAGCAGAAGTGGAATTGTTTAATATAAACACTGACTATTGCAAGGTTATGGATTTAAAAATAACTGAGGGGAGAGAGTTTATCACCGAGTTTGAATCATCAGATGTAAACCACTCTGCAATTGTTAATGAAAGCCTTTTAAAGGAATTCAAATTGGATAATCCTATTGGTAAAACGATTCAAATTGATACATCCGAATTAGTAATTGTAGGTGTGGTAAAAGATTTTTATCGAAACCTTTGGAATCCTTTAATGCCATCAGTAATGCGTGTGGCATCTAAAGATAAATTATCAAGTTTATTAGTTAAGTGTAATAAAGAGAATTTGGTGGCTTTAAATAATCAAATTAAAAAAGAATGGGAACGACTAATTCCAAATGCTCCTTATGAAGGAGTTTTACCCGATACAATATTTGAAGAATCTCGAAGTATAAATGAAAATATTTTAAAAATATTTAGTTTTTTATCAGTAATAAGCATTTTCCTTTCAATAATAGCTTTATTTACTTTAATTTCTCTGAATATAAACAAACGCACAAAAGAGATAGGTATTAGAAAAACAATGGGTGCTCCATCTATTCATATTTATTACTTGATAGGTAAACCATTTTTTATTATGTTATTCATGGCATTTATTTTTGGTGGTGCTGGAGGATATTTTCTATCACAAATGTTACTAAAAAGTATTTGGGCATATCATGTAAATGCAAATGCAATTAGTGTTTTGCTGCCAATTATAATTATATTTATCTTATCATTAATTACTTTAGTTTTAAAAGTTTACTATACACTGGTAAAAAACCCTATTAACTCATTAAAATATGAATAGTAATTATTATATTTACAGTATTTTTTCAAGCATACAAGGCTTCAAACACTAACCCTGCTGAGGTGCTTAATGTGGAGTAAATAAAGTTTAAATTTAATATTTAGAAATCATGATAAAAAACTTTTTCAGTATCGCATTTAGTAATTATTCGATAGAAATTACATAAAACAATTTGTAATTAACTTTTTTATTGAATTATTACAAACCAAACTCAATATTTAATAAACTGATAAAAAAGTATTAATTTGTCTTAAATTTATGATTCTCATTTTTAGATTATGTTAAATAATTTATAATTGAACTTATGATGTAAATATTTCAATTACTTTTGTGTTTAACTATTTTGAGATACAAAGTATAAGGATTAGAAAATATATTTTTTAATATCATAAATTTATATTATATGAGAAAGCTATCATTGTTTTTAATTTTAATTTTAAGTTTTACTAATTTAATATCGAAAGAAGTAAGTAGAGATGTTGCAATTAAAAGTGCAATATTTATTTACCAAGAGCGTCATAGTTTAATAAATCAACCTTTAGTTGAAGAACCTAAAATTTTATCAGTTTATGAAGATGTTGTTGATAATAAAGTATTGTATTATGTTATTAATTTTGATGATAATGGTTTTGTAATTATTGCCGGCGATGATGCTTCGGAACCAGTAATTGCATATTCTTTAGAAAGCAATTTTGATAAATCAAATGCTTCACCATCATTAAAAGAGTGGTTTGGTATATATGAAACACAACTGCAATATATTATTAAAACAAATGCTAAACCAACTATTGAAATTGAAACAGAATGGAATAGAATTTCAAATTCAAATGCATCATTTAAAACTTTAAAAAGTACAGATGTAATTGTAAGTCCATTATTAACAACTACATGGAATCAAAATATTTATTATAACGAATTATGTCCTTTTGATACTAATTCTCCTTCAGGATACGATAATCATGTTCCAAATGGTTGTGTTGCTTTGGCTACAGCTCAAATAATGTATTTTCATAGACATCCTGAATCTGGTGTTGGAAGTTATAGCTATTTTCATAATGACTATGGGACACAGTCGGCAAATTTTTCTACTGCTAATTACGATTGGAATAGTATGAGCGATGTTGTTACTTATTATAATAATAATGTTGCAAAATTAATATATCATGTTGGGGTTTCTGTTGAAATGAATTATGGAGCCGATGGTTCTGGTGCAATGACAGAAGATGCTGGAAATGCCTTAGAAAACAATTTTAAATATCACTCATCAATTTCAACTAAAAGCAAATGGAATTATACAGAAACAAATTGGATAACATTGCTAAAACAAAATATTGATGTAAATCGTCCATTGATATATGCAGCAAGAAGTAATGAAGGGGGACACGCTTTTAATTGCGATGGGTATGACGAAACTAATAAGTTTCATTTTAATTGGGGATGGGGAGGTTCCGATAATGGATATTTCTTAGTTACAAATATGAATCCAAGTAGTAGTTTGTATAATCAAGACCACAGAGCAATTGTAAATATTTATCCGGCAACAACTCCAACAGTATGCCAATCAAATGTAACATTAACTGCTATCAATGGCTCATTAGAAGATGGTAGTAGATCGTTAGATTACGCAAATAATTTAGATTGCACATGGCTATTAGCTCCCGAAAATGCTGCATCAATTACTATTAATTTTGCTCGCTTAAATACAGAAGCAAATAACGATTCAATAATTTTTTATTCTGGCGAAAATACTTCCAGTCCAATATATAAATCATTTTCAGGCTCAACTTTGCCTGAATCTTTTACTATAAATAGCAGCAAAGTTCTTGTTCGATTTAAATCAAATTCAACTGTTACTTCTGGTGGTTGGTTATTTAATTATTCAAGTTATCCTCTTGTAAGTTACTGTTCCTTTGCGAAAATATTAAATGGTTTATCCGGTTCATTTTCCGATGGAAGTGATGACAATAAATATAACAATAATACCAACTGTAAATGGATTATCAATGCTACTGGAGCAAATTCTATGAATTTGAATTTTACAAGTTTTAACTTATCTGATGAAGATGAGGTATATGTTTATAGAAGATCCAGCTCTAAATTATTGCTATTAGGCGAATATACAGGTTCAACAATTCCATCTTCAATTTATTGTTCATCACCATATTTAACTTTATTATTTATTTCAGATAATAAAAATACTGGACAAGGCTGGGATGCTAATTGGTCATCAAGTTCTGATATAAATGAAATTAATGGTCTAAGTAGTGTTGTATTATTTCCTAATCCTGCAACTAATTATTTAAAAGTTCAAATTCAAATTGAAAAAACATTCATTGGAGAAATGAACATTTATAACTCTAATGGGCAATTAGTTTTTGTAAAAAATATTTCAGCTAATGAAGGTGTTTTTGAAGACCAAATAAACATCGAAAACTTTCCTTCTGGATTGTATTTAATTTGTTTGAAAAATCGTGAAGGGCAAATAAATATGAAATTTTCGAAACAATAATATTAATTTTTATCCAAAATATTTTCAAAGCGGTACTTTTACCGCTTTTTTTATAAATTAAAATTATCTTTGTTATATGAAACGAGCATTAAATAAATTTCACCCAAAAGAATGATAATTAGCGAGTTCCATACGACAATTAAAAAACAAATTAAATATTTACGTATGAAAAACTATCCTTCAATTATATTAAAAAAAGGAAAAGAAGAGGCTGTAAAACGTTTTCATCCTTGGATATTTTCGGGAGCAATACAAAAAATTGACAAAAACATTTCCGATGGAGATATTGTTAATGTTTATTCAGCTGCTAATGAATGGCTTGCTATAGGTCATTATTCTAATAGCAGTATTTCAATTAGAATACTTTCTACTACTGAAAAATTTGTTAATCAAGATTTTTGGAATTATAAAATTTTTAATGCTTGTCAAGCTCGTATTCAGTGTGGTTTAATAAATAATATTTCAACAAATGCATATCGACTTGTTTTTGGCGAAGGTGATGAATTGCCAGGATTAATAATTGATATTTACAATAAAACTGCTGTTATTCAATGCCATACAATTGGAATGCATAATGCCATTAACGAAATAGCATTAGCTATTGAATCTCTTCCAGAAATTGAAATTAAATGTATTTATAATAAAAGTTCCGATACTCTTAATAAGCAAACGGGTTCTGTAACTTTTGATAATTTTATTAAAGGAGATAATATTGAAGATATTATTAAAGAGAACAACAACAATTTCAAAGTAAATTGGGTTAGCGGACAAAAAACTGGTTTTTTTATCGATCAAAGAGAAAATAGATTATTGCTTTCTAAATATTCAAAAGGCAAGAAAATATTAAACGCTTATTGTTATAGTGGTGGTTTTAGTGTTTATGCATTAAATTCTGGTGCCGAAATAGTTCATTCTGTTGATAGTTCGGCTAAAGCAACTGAACTTGTTAAAGAAAATTTGATATTAAACAATTTTGATATAAATAAACATTCTGTTATTACTGAAGATGTACGGGCGTTTTTGCCAAAATGTGAAATGTATGATATTATAATACTAGACCCGCCTGCATTTGCAAAACATCTTAGTCAGAAATCGCAAGCAATAAAAGGTTATAAAAATATAAACTATAATGCAATTAAAAAAATAAATAGGGGAGGAATGCTATTTACTTTTTCATGCTCACAAGCTGTGGATAGAGATACTTTTCAGAATACAGTTATATCAGCTGCAATTGAAGCCGGACGCCAATGTAGAATAATTCATTTTTTAACTCAGCCGGCAGACCATCCATTAAACGCTTTTCATCGCGAAGGAACCTACCTAAAAGGTTTAGTACTAAAATTTGATTGATTTTTTTCTTTGATATTAGAAACTTTTACTTAGAAATACTCTTTCCCATTCGGCTAAAGTCAGAGCATATTTTACTAGCATTTTTTACTTTGATTTAACACTTGTAACTTTAATGTCCGAACATTCTTTTTGCAGGTTTTTTAATCTTGTGTTTTCAGGGCAATTCCACCATTTATTAAAACTTTCAATTGATTCCCATTTAGAAATATATAAAACAGTTCTTGGTCGGTAATCGCCAATTATTGAATTTGAGCTAAAACCTTCAAAAACAAAAATACCACCATATCTTTCTATACTTTTTTGACATTCTTGAATATAATTTATAAATAGTTCACGATTATATACTTCTGCATCAAAAAGTACTATAATTTGACCATTTTCCGTAATAAAATGTTCTGAGTTTAAATTCATTTTGAATTAATATGGCTAAATGATTAATATTTTTACATTTTTATAAATTCAAAAGTTTGACCATCATTAAGTTTTATTAAATATATACCAAGAGCAAAATCGTTTGTTTGAACTGCTGTTTTTTCTAATAAAACACCTTTATAAATTGATTGACCGATAGAATTTATAATTTCAAAACTAATATTTTCTTTATTGCCATCAAATTCAATTATTAACTCATTTGAAACTGGGTTAGGATAGTATTTTATAGTATTATCTTTTGAATATATATTAATTCCTACATTTGTAATTGTAATAACATTTGATGGATCAGAATTGCAACCATTTGTAACAATTACATGATAATTGTTATTTGTTGTTGGAGTATAATCTTGATTTATTGCTCCATTAATTATTCCATTTTGGTTATACCATTGATTGCCTGAAGTAATATTTGAATGAAGAACGCCATTACTAAAAGTTATAGCTGGTGTATTAGGTTTATCAAAAAGAGTAACTGAATGTGATGATGAATTTCCATCGCCACAAGTATTATGACCATTTACAGTTAAATTACCTGAAACTGCTGAGCTTGAAAAGTCAACATAAATAATATTAGATGTGCTTGTTCCTGAAGCCCCAGTTGGTAAATTCCAAATATATGTAGTTGCATTTGCAATTGTTAAAACTGAAAAAAATACATCATTTTGACCTTTACAAATATTTTCAATTCCGCTTATTGAGCCGGCATTAGTTGGAAGTGGGTTTACTGTTATGTTAATATTTGATGATAAACCATCACCACATAAATTGTGTCCTTTAACAGTAATAATCCCAGAAACCGCCGAATTACTGTAATTAACAATAATGCTATCAGTTGTACTTGTTCCTAAAGCTCCATTTGGCAAATTCCATATATATGAAGTAGCTTCTGTAATTAAAGGAACTTTATAGATTACAGAATTTTGTCCTTGACACACTGAAGTTAATCCAGTTATTGTTCCTGCTATATTTGGCAACGGATTTACTGTAACTGTAATTACATTTGAATAAACTGAGGTGTAAGTGGGTTGAGATAATTGGGCACGAAAATATGTTGTATTAGATAATAATTCAGTTGTGTAATTTGCAGTATTTGAACCATTTCCTCCCGAAACATTTGTCCAGTTTGTTAGTCCATCAACAGACTGTTGCCAAATAATACTACCGGTATAACCTGTTAAAGACATTGAAGCTGCTGTTCCACTGCAAATTGTTGAGTTAGATGCTGCAACTCCTGCAACCGGTTGAATTGGAGAGAGTGTTGCTCCAATCATATACCTATAAGTAAAAGTAGTTGAGTCTTGTTGAGTAAGACCTGTTCCATCAATATTTGAATAATAATATGTATTTGCACGGCGTGGATTTTCGTCTTGAATACCCATTGCATAATATGCTGTTGAATTAGCATTTGTTGCAAACCCAGCATAAAAATCAGCATCAGTAAACGATGGAGGTGTATTTATTGAGAAATTATGCCATGTGCCTAAGTCACCAGCCTGAATAACATAATTGTTAGATTGCCCTACAATAGAGCCTGCTGAATTTAATACAACTCCATAAACTGTATTTCCAATATTTGCTGCATAATTATATATATATGCTTTAACAGAATTTACATTTGCCGAACCGATAACATTATATTTAGCATAAAAAATATTTGCTGAAGTTCCTCCCCACCCCATTGAAGGAGTTGCAGTTGAAGAATAATTACATGTATAATCGTTTGTATTCTGTGTCCAAGTTTTTATATTATCTAAATTATAATCATCATTTGGTGTTGAAACTACTATGTTTGTTGTTCCATTTGAAGAAGTAGTAAAGTTGTCAAAAGTAACATTACAATTTGCACCTGAATTTAATGCTGAAATATATACTGTGTCAGTGAAATTATTAGCTCCGGAAACTGTTAAAGTTATGGGGATGTTTGATAAATTGTTATTACCGGTATTGATAATATTTACAGAAATTGATTGTGGATTTGAATAATATAGCGAAGCATCACCTAAAGAATATATTTCGCCAACAGTTAAATCGTTATCATAAATAGGAATAAATCTGTATGTTCTACCAATATCTGGTTTTGGGCGAGCAGTTGGGTTTCCAAAATTAAAAGCATTGCCTGTATAATTTGAATTAGAAAAAGTAACTGCATCCCAACTTGATGTTGAGCCTTTACTTATAGTTAGCAATTGATTATTTGCATTGCTTGAGCCTTTTAAACCGCATGCAGAAGTTTTATAAGCTGAAGAGTTTGCAGATGGAGTCCAATCGCCATAAATAAACTCAATTATATTTGTAGTTTCATATAATTTTATTTGAAACTGCATATTGTTATATTGTTGAAGTGGATTTGTTGTTTTATCTCTAACGTTTTTAAATTGTATTATACAAACTCTATTTGGTGTACTACCGGAAGTGTATACTCTATATTCTGGAGTTCCGGTGCCAGCAGTTAAATCGTTGTTGAATGGACTAATAAGATTAACATCAGCAGAATTTGAACTGTTAAAAATACCTGCACCTGTAGTTTGAGAACCATCATAAAATAGTGCGGCTGAAGATGGGGGTGTATTCCCTAATTTTATAAATCCATTAGTATTTAAAATAAATTGAGAATAATTTTGACAATTATATTTAAAATCGAACCCAATATTTTGGGCTGTAGAATTTGCGTCATCGAAATTTGCAGTTGAAATTACAGTTCCATTTGAACCTAACTCTACATAAGTTCCTGAAACATTTTGTGCTTTAGAAGAGAGAAAATTTAAATTATTGCAACTACTAGGATTGTAAAAAACAGGTGATTCCCAAAGCCCTCTTCCATAAGTTGCAGCTCTCAGTTTGCTATTTTGTGGATTTGAAGCATAATATATTTCAAGCTCTCCAATTTTTACATTTGGTAACCCAGAATTATATAAAATCCAATTGTCAGAACCTCTTTTAAAGTATATACCAACTTCGGTACCTATATATAACTGTACTTCGTTTATTGATTGCTTGTTTTGAACTATTGAATAAGCTGGTAATTGAGGTAATCCGGCAGAAATATTAGTCCACGAACTGCCTCCGTTTATTGATTCATAAACTCTATTTGAATTATAGCCACTTAATGTAACCCAAATTGTATTTGCATCATCATTTTTAACTGCTATATAAGTAATGTCATTTGAACCTACAGGTAAAGTATTTGTTATATTTGTCCATAGTGTTCCGCCATTTTCTGTTTTCCAAATTGTTGATGGGTCAGCAACGTATAAAACTTGTGTATTTGAAGGTGCTATTGCCATTGAACGAATTTTATTTGATGTATTCATAGTTGAAATCATAGTCCAACTATCGCCTCTATTTGTTGTTTTCCAAACATTTGCATATCCTGCATATAAGGTTTGATTATTTATAGGGTCGATAATATATGGAGTAACCCATGCACCATCGCCGGCATTAACTGGTTCAATATTTGTAAAATTATTTTCCCAATGGTCTGTTGTTCTAGTTATTTGACCATAAACATAAGTTCCATATTGAATATTAACATCAGTATAATCAATTAAACATTCCATACCATCTCCACCTTTTACATCTCGCCATGAGCCACCGGATAATAATTTAGTACCATTATCTTGCAATCCTGTAATAGTTTCATTTGAAACTGATTGAGATACTCCAAGTTTATACATTTGACTAATAACCATTCCATTAGTTTTGTCTTCCCAGTAAATTCCATTGTCAGTTGAAATATAAACTCCTCCATCGTTACATTCAAATAAATCACCATTATTTCGGTATTTTAAAGCATGTTTGTCAGCATGTACTGCTTGAGCACCAAATCCACCAAACCAATGGTTTGCCATATTCCAATTTATTCCGCCATCAGCTGAACTCCATGTGTTTACACCTCCAACAAAAACTATATTTGCATTAGATGGCGAAGTAGCCAAAGATAAATCGTACCACCCTTGACCTCTATCATCATTTTCACCTGGAAATCCTTCGTACCAACCTAATAAATTTTGAGTTGAACCGGCAAAAATTTCAGAGTAGCTTGTACCACTACTTGTTGATTTCAAAATTGAAAACAATCCACCATTGCTTGCTGCTGCTATTGCATAAACCCAATTTGGTTGATTAGCGGAAACTGCTAATTCTATTCTTCTTGCACTTGCATTTGTGTACGCCTGTGTCCATGCTCCACCATTAGTAGAAACATATATTTTTCCACTTTGAGTCGAGCCATATAATGTAGTAAAATCACCTGGTTTATACTCCATATCAATAAAATTGATGATTGATATTTGAGTGTTCCATGTAGTTCCACCATCTGTTGTTTTGTATACACCTCCAGATGTTGCTGCAATAATTGTTTGATTATTATTAGGGTCTAATAAAAGTCTGTTTACCATTGAACTATTTGCTATTGAATAAGATAAACCGGTAGTGTTCCAAGTAACTCCACCATTTGTTGATTTCAAAACGCCAATGCTATTATTGTCCCAAGCATCTCTATCGCCAGTTGCAATATATATTGTGTTAGAAGTTGCATAATCAGACGGAATAACAATGTCGCTAATAGCTAATACACCATTAGTATCAGTTAAGCAAGCCCAACTTGAACCGTTATTTGTTGTTACCCAAAGACCACCAGATGCAGCACCTACCCAGTAAATATTATTATTTGTAGGATGAAAAGCAATACAATTAATTCTTCCAATTCCATTGTATCCACCATTTGAAGTATCTGAGCCTAATGAAATCCAATTGGATATATTATCAGAAGCAAGTTGAGGGTTGTCTTGCAAATATTCTTGATAAACATTTTGTGCTGTTTTTTTGGGAAATAAGCCTGTGGATTTATCTACTTGGCTTTCCATGTTATATTCCCATCTTTTAAATTGCTTCCAACCTAAAGCTTTTTTCTTAACACCATTATCATAATAAAAACCTTTATCAACTTTAAATGGTTCCCAATATTGATTAAAAGCGTTTTTATAATCAGTTAAAGTTAATTCTTCTTTTGTTTTATTTTTTGGTAAATTTTCTATCCATGGCTGTGAAAACAGGGCTAAAGAAAAAAGTGATATAAGTAATGATAAACAAATTTTTTTCATGATAATAATTTTATATTTTTGAATTTATTCAGATTATTTTACAAAAATAGTAATTATTTTCATTAGAGTTTATTAATGTAAAAATATTTATATAAAACGATTTAGATACTAAATGCAATGTATTAAAAAAGAGGAGTTTTGATAAGTTAACCCCTCTTTTTTAAATTTATTAAATTATTACTTTCCTTTAATAAACAAATTTAATTCATCAATTTGTTTCTGTTGCTTATCAATAATAGATTGCTGTTCTTGAATTGCTTTCACAAGAACGGGAATTATTTCGCTATACTTAACACCATAAGTGTCGGTATTTGTAATATCAATTCCTTTATCTCTTTTTGCATTATCAATTTCTTGTTGTGAAATTTTTTCATGAACAACAACATCTGGAAGTACTTTTTCTAAATCCTGTGCCATAAATCCTAAATTTGTGCCATTTCCAATTTTAGCTTTTTTATCTTTCCAATTGTAACTAACAGGTTTTAAATTCATAACAGCATCAAGTCCATAAGAAATAGATTTAATATTTTCTTTCATGGTTTCATCAGAAGTTTGGATTGTTCCATTAGTAGCATATACTGCTGTCCATTTATATGATAAGCTACCAAGAGCAGTAGAGTTATTAAACCAAGGCAAGAAAGAGGTTGTGGTAGATGTTGGATGATAAAAATTCGCAATAAAATTATACTCACCTAATGAATTAATATCTCCCATAACTAACCCCCACGAAGAACTTCCTGTAACAAATCCTCCTCCTGTAGTTCCAGAATGATTTCCATACATACTTATTCTTCCCATGTGTGTAGATGGATAATTATCAATTTTTACAATTTCAGTTGTACCACCATCAAAAAATTTTGCAATTGAGCCAGAAACATAGTTTTTTTGATTGAAAATTGCTGATGTTTGATAACTATTAGCCTCACAATATAATCCAACTCCCATTGTATCAGTATTATTTGCATATATTGCAGCCGAATCTTTACCTGCAAAAGTTCCAATTACTGATAATGTACCAGTCGGTGTTAAAGTTCCAATACCAAATTTCCCTGTTGTATTTTGGATTATCATACGTGAACCACCACCACCCATTTCATATATTTCAAAATCATCGGTGCCTGGTTTGTTACGAATATTCCATTGTAAAGAGCCATTTTTGCTAAAACGAATTGCTGCATCTCCACTAAATGCATCAATATCAATTGTATTGTAACTTGTTTTTGATTTTGTATATATCGATGTACCAGACTCTTCTAAAATACTTAATGGATATCCTGGCAAAGTATCACCTATACCAATATTTGAACCATTATTAAACAAATTTTTAGTTGCAATCCATCCGGTTCCATTGTGCCTGAGAGTTGAGCCTATTGTTCCATTATTACTTATGTTTTCAGCAGTTTTTGCATGCAAAGAATAAGGAACACTTAATAATTGGTTTGTACCAGTAATAGTATAAGTTGTTAATGGTGCAACAACAGCTGTTTCAGTTTTAATAAAATATGGTCCATTTGCCCAGTTAATAGTATCAAAACCTATTCCTTCGCCAAATTCAATACTTACTAAACCATTTGCATTTGTAGTTGGATTTTGAGTTTCGGTATATACAACTGTTCCCGTTTCAGAACCTTGAAGAATACTAATTCTCATT
>CAZRCF010000024.1:0-15598 GCA_964598505.1 uncultured Lentimicrobiaceae bacterium
CACGAACTTATTGCCGAAATTGTTAATAAATATCATCCCGGAAACGGCATTTTTACTACAATACCTAAAAGCGATCATTCATTTACAAAAGTTAATGATTTAAAACATTCTTCTGATATGTGGAGAAATTGGAATTATAAATCAAAGAATTTTAATCCCGAAATTATTGATGTATTGATAAATTGGATGCAAAAACTAAATTAGTTGTGCCAAGTGTTTAACTTTGCACAATATAAAACAATGAATATCATTATTTTAACAACAATATTTTATTTAAAATACTTTTTTTTTATCTGTTTGTCTATTAATTGAAGCCAAAATTGTAAATTTGCTTTTTCAATCAGTTTATTTATATGAGTGATAACATAAAGCATGAATGTGGTATAGCAATGGTTCGTTTGCTAAAACCTTTAGATTATTATGTAAAAAAATATGGTTCAGCATATTGGGGACTTAATAAGCTATATTTAATGATGGAAAAACAGCACAATAGAGGTCAAGATGGTGCTGGAATAGCCTGTGTAAAATTTGATGTGCCAGCAGGAACAAGATATATTAACCGAATACGCTCTAACTCAAACACTCCCATAAAAGATTGTTTTACACCTATTTACGATAAAATAAACGAAATAATTACCGAAAATAGCACCTTGTTGTTAAATACTGATTGGCTTAAAAAAAATATCGATTTTACCGCCGAACTCTATTTAGGACATTTGCGTTATGGCACTTTTGGCAAAAACAGTATTGATAATTTACATCCATTTGTTCGTCATAATAGTTGGCAATCTAGAAATTTGGCTGTTGCAGGCAACTTTAATATGACTAATGTTGATGAACTTTTTGAAAAATTAATTTCCTTAGGTCAGCACCCAATTGAAACATCAGATACTGTTACAATTCTTGAAAAAATTGGTAGCTTTCTCGACGATGAAGTTGAAAAAAATTATCAAAAACTAAAAACATTAGGGTACAACAAACAAGATATTTCAGCCGAAATTGTAAACCATATTGATATTGCATCAATACTACAAAAGGCTTCCGAACATTGGGATGGCGGTTATGTAATTAGTGGTTTAATTGGTCATGGTGATGCTTTTGTGCTTCGCGATGCAAATGGAATTCGCCCTGCTTTTTGGTATCAAGATGATGAAGTTGCAGTGGTAGCTTCCGAACGACCTGCAATACAAACTGCTTTTAATTTGCAAACAGAGCAAGTTAATGAGCTTACACCGGGTCATGCTCTTATTATCAAGAAAAATGGAGAGGTAAATTCTGTTGAGTGTAATAAATCAAAAAACATTCAAAAATGCTCGTTTGAGCGTATTTATTTTTCACGCGGTACCGATAAAGATATTTATCAAGAAAGAAAAAAATTAGGAGCAATGCTTACTCCTTATGTGCTGAAAGCTATTGACCACGATATTCATAACTCTGTTTTTTCATATATACCAAACACTGCTCAAGCTGCCTTTCATGGTATGTTTGATGAACTTCGTCGATTTTGTAATTCGGTAAAAAAAGACCAATTATTAAACAATAATGGAAAACTCACTCCCGAACTTCTTGATGAAATTTTATCGTTTATGCCACGTGTTGATATGGTGGCAGTTAAAGATGCAAAATTGCGTACGTTTATAACTCAAGATAGCCAACGCGATGAACTTGTTGCTCACGTTTACGATGTAACTTATGGCGTTGTAAACAGAGGAACTGATAATTTAATAATTCTCGACGATTCAATTGTCAGAGGTACTACTTTAAAACAAAGTATTATCAGAATGCTCGACCGTTTAGGACCAAAACGTATTATAGTTGCTTCTTCGGCACCACAAATTCGTTATCCCGATTGTTATGGTATAGACATGGCTAAAATGAACGATTTTATTGCTTTTCAAGCCGCTATTGAACTTTTAAAAGAGACCAAACAAACATCAATAATTAATGATGCATACAAAAAGTGTAAAGCACAAGAAGGTTTGCCAAAAGAACAAATTGTAAATTACGTTCGCGAAATATACAAACCTTTTACTTCCGACCAAATTTCTGAAAAAATAGCCAAACTTGTTACTCCAAAAGATTGTAAAGCAGAGGTTATTGTGGTTTTTAATTCAATTGAAGACCTTCACAAAGCTTGTCCGAAAAATTTAGGCGATTGGTATTTTACAGGAAAATATCCTACACCAGGTGGAAACAAAGTTGTAAATCAATCTTTTATAAACTATATTGAAGGAAAAAACGCAAGAGCTTATTAAATTATTTCAAATCATAATTTATTATCAAATTACTCTAATAAGCTAACTTTTCACAAAGTTGAGTGAAATCTTTTTTGTCCTTAAAATCAATTATTGTACCTTTGCACAAAATTTTGAAAATTTAATTTAATGGAAAATTTAATAGATCAACTAGAAGTAGTTTATCAACGTTTTTTAGAAATAGGTCAACAGCTTTCCGACTCTGAGATAATGAGTGATATGAAGCGATATATCAAACTCAATAAAGATTATAAAGATTTAGAACCCATAATTGAAGCATATAAACAGTACAAAAATGTACTTGCAAATATCGAACACGCAAAAGAGTTATTAGCTACTGAAAAAGATGACGAATTCCGCGAAATGGCTCGTGAAGAGCTTTCTCAAAACATTGCAGATGAAGAAACATTAGCTGAAAAGATTCGTTTACTTCTTATTCCATCTGACCCGCAAGATAGCAAAAATGCTGTAATTGAACTTAGAGCTGGTACCGGCGGCGATGAAGCAAGTCTTTTTGCAGGTGATTTATATCGTATGTACTGCCGTTTCTGTGAAGCTAAAAATTGGAAAATGGAAGTTGTTAGTGTTACCGAAGGAACTGTTGGTGGATATAAAGAGCTTATAATCAACATTATTGGCGATAATGCTTATGGCTTACTAAAATACGAATCGGGAGTTCATCGTGTACAACGTGTACCTCAAACCGAAACTCAAGGTCGAGTTCACACTTCTGCAGCATCAGTAGTAGTTCTGCCCGAAGCCGATGAGTTTGATGTTGATATTAAACAATCTGATATCAGACGCGATACATACTGCTCTTCAGGACCTGGCGGTCAGTCTGTTAACACTACTTATTCTGCCGTTCGTTTAACTCATATTCCTACTGGAATTGTTGTTGCAATACAAGACGAAAAATCGCAATTGAAAAATCATGATAAAGCCATGAAAATATTACGTACTCGTATTTTTGAAAGGGAATATCAAAAATATCTTGATATTGTTTCATCGAAACGTAAAACAATGGTTGCCTCTGGCGATAGATCAGCTAAAGTTAGAACATACAACTATCCTCAAAACCGAATTACCGACCATCGTATAAATTTCACAATGTATAACTTAGCAGGATATATGGACGGCGATATTTTAGGATTAATAGAAGCATTGCAAACAGCCGAAAATGCTGAGAGACTAAAAGAAGCTGTTGGAGAATAAAAATATTACAAATAATTGATTATCAACAATAATAATAACTATTTAAAAAATGATAATTTTATTTTTTAAAATATTCCTCCATTAAACGTTGTACATACTTACCTAAAACATCAAACTCAATATTTACTATTGTGCCAGGTTTAAAACTGTGGAAATTTGTATATTGATATGTGTAGGGAATTATTGCAACCGAAAACATATCTTTTTCTGAGTCAACTACTGTTAAACTAACACCATTAACACTAATTGAACCTTTTGATACTGTAAAATTGTTTTTACTTGCATCATATTTAAAGTAAAAACGCCAGCTTCCATCTTCTTCTGTAACTTTTACACACTCGGCAGTTTGGTCAACGTGTCCTTGCACAATATGCCCATCAAAGCGGTTTTCCATCGACATACTGCGCTCTAAATTTACTTCGTAACCCATACACCAACTAAAAAGATTTGTTTTATCAAGTGTTTCTTGTATTGCAGTAACAACGTATTGATTTTTTTCATAATCTACTTTCACTGCAGTAAGGCAAACGCCATCGTGAGCCATGCTTTGGTCAATTTTCATCTCCTTTGCAAGCGAAGTTTCTATTGTAAAATGAATATTAGTTTTTTCGCGTTGAATATCAACTACTTTTCCTGTTTTTTCAATAATTCCTGTAAACATATTTTTTAATTTTAAATAATTATCTTAATAGAGTTAATGATCCGTTAATAGTTCTCATTTTTATACCGCCTAATCTGTATTCGTAAACATCGCAAACAAAGAAATATACTCCTACGGCACAATCTTGTTTACTGTTTTTATCTTTCCCGTCCCAATTAATATCGGGGTCATTTGTTGTAAAAACAACAGTTCCATATCTATTAAAAATTGTAATATTTATTCTATCTACAAAATTATATGGAAAAGGCTTAAATAGTTCATTGTAACCATCATTGTTAGGCGAAAAAACATTTGGTAAATGATATAAACTACATTTATCAATATCAATACATACTGAATTGCTAATTGTATAATTATTATTTGAATCTACAGCAGCAACAGCAAAACAACCTGCAATTGAATTGATGTTTGAAAAAATATATGATGTATCAAAAAATGAATTAGTTTCATCAATTTTACTCATATCGCCAATTTCCGATTGAGAGTAATAAATATAATATTTTACCACATCATTATAACAACTATCATTTGGCATCTTCCACGATAAATAATTACGTTCACAATCGGTGTATCCTGATATAATTGGCTTGCACGGGGGCTCATTGTCAATTGGGATACTACAAACCTTTTGCGATAAATTTATTAAATTATCAGGAAATTCCGAAATTGAATATTTTCCTTTGCTTCGAACAAAATAACAGTATTCAATACCATTTTCTAAACCTTTATCAATATAATTTTTATCATAACTTCTTCCAATAGAATCCCAATTACTTGTAGTAGTATTTTCTCTGAAAACATCAAAGTATTCATTAGTCCAAGGCACAATTTCGTTCCAAGTTAGTGTAATTTTATTATCTGAAGGTTTTGCATTAACGAAAATACTAGTCGCACTGTTTGAAACACCAATAAGCATTTGATTACCAGGAGTATTATTGTAAAATTCAATTTTATATTTCCATCCATTATTTAAAGTATTGATATTGTTGTCGTTAAAACTTGTATCATTAATATTTATTGTTGAATAAACTTGAGTATATGTATTTAACGAAGTTTCTGAACGAAGAACTCTATATTGATATGGACCAGGAAATTGAATTGTATCATGTTCTGTTGGCTTTATCCATGCTAAAAATATTTGCCCATTGGCTTGGTTTGTAATATTAACACTAACATTTGTAATAATTGGAACATCTTTTTTAAGCGATGCACACACTTCGTTTGAAGCATAACTTTCAGCCAAATCGGAATAGTTTGAAATTACAACATAACAATAATCATTTCCATATAACAATCCACTTCCATCATTATTATCTAAAAAAGTTGTGTCGTTATAAGAATTTGTTGAGCCAATTAATTGAAACCCTGTGTATGATGGAACTCCTGTTTCACAATAATCATGTGTCCAACCCGATGCTCCATTATGACGATATATTTTATATCCAATTGAATTATTACATACACTTTTATTCCATTTTAAAATTATAGAATTTCCTATTGGATTTGCAGTTAAATTTTCGGGAGCAGGCGAAATTACTGTTATTTGGAGTGTTTTTATAAAAACTAAATTAACAATATTGCCATTATCTTTAGCTTTAAACGACATTTGATAAGGATTTTTTTTAACATGGCTGCAATTTGTAATCCAGCTAAAAACTGATTGTGCTGTACCATTAGTTCCATAAACAGGTTGAGGAAATTGTGCAGGACTATTTAATAAATTTAATGGACCACCGGTTGCAGTTAATGTAATATTATCGTTATCAACATCAGTAGCAACAACATTTAGCATTAAAGTATCGCCTGCAACAACGCATGTATCGGAAATTAGAACAATTTTTGGTGGATTATTATTACAATATGAAATGCTTATTTGCATATCTCGAATAATTGAGCCAATTTTAACTCCTTGTCGCCACTCCTCAATTAGTATTGCAATATTGTATTCACCTTGTAGCAAAGGACTATCCCAATAAAAATCACCAGTTACCTGATCAATATTATAAGAAAATGAATATTCAGGAAATGTGTAACCTGGAATATCTTCACCATTTAATCCCTTACATTTTATTAATTTGTACGAAAGGCTGTCGCCATCGGGGTCGTAAGCACCCGGATTATGATAAAAAGGTTTGTTTACACAACCATTATCAACAGGTGCATTTAATAATATCGGCGAACTATTTGGTCCTATAAATGGATTTATTAATAAAGTTGTTTGAATATAAAATGGTGTACCTACTGAGTTGGGTATATTTAAAACACCGTTATTTCTGAAAGGGTCTTCTACAGAAACAGTATAATTACTTGGTGCAGGAAATGTATGTGTGGTAATATATTTATTACGCCGTATCCCTATATCAAATGTGATACTATCTGTTCTATGAACTGAACTTTCAGAACCATCGCCCCATTTAACTGGTATAAATGTAAGGTCGACAGGACTTGGTTTGTATGTATATGTAGTAATTGTAAATTCATAAGTTAAACCGCTTAAATGTCTATACGTTATCTCCCCAGCTCTTTGATGAGTAGCAAATACCAAACTTGGGAGTAGTACCAGAAATAATATTTGAAACAGTTTTCGCATTAATATAATATGTTTATTGCAAAAATAATCTTTTTATCAATAATAAGTATATGATTAATATGCAAAAGATATGTTTTTATTGTTTATACAACTAAAATCATTTACTTTATAACATTATTTAGAAATATTTTTTAAATAAAATGCTTATTTTTGCTGAAAAACAAAACATTAACAAGTGAAGTTAAAACATTTTTCTTGTTTAACAAAATAATTCATAATGAATAACAAAAAAATGATAATGTTAGCCAAAACAATGGCTGGTCTCGAACAATTAGTTGCAAAAGAATTAGATGATATAGGAGCTACAAACATAGAAATTCTGAACAGAGCTGTTCGTTTTGAAGGCGATTTAAAAACTATGTATAAAGCAAACTATTGCTGCCGAACTGCACTTTCGATACTTGTTTCTCAATTTTCGTTTGATTTTTATTCGCAAGAAGAGTTTTATTCAAAAATATTAAACTACAACTGGGATCCTCATTTTGAATTCGACACTACATTTTCGGTTGAAGCAACAATTTCGGGCGATATTTTCACAAATTCACATTATACAGCACTTTTATGCAAAGATGCTATTGTTGATTATTTCAGAAAAAAATATAATCAACGCCCTACAGTTGACCGTTTTGAGCCACATTTAAAAATCAGTGTTTACGTTCGTAATAATGAATGTTCAATTCTGTTTGATAGCTCTGGCGAATCATTGTTTAAAAGAGGTTATCGCGTTGCTAATGGTGAAGCACCAATAAAAGAGGTTTTAGCTGCTGGTATTATTGGGCTTGCAGGTTGGAGTGGCGAATCAAATTTTTATGATCCAATGTGCGGCTCAGGAACATTTGCTATTGAAGCTGCTATGATTGCTTCAAAAATTCCTGCCGGATATTATCGCGAAAATTTTGGTTTTATGAAATGGTCAAATTTTGATGAAAATCTTTGGGAACATGTTAAAACTGAAGCCGATTCAAATATAGTAGAAATGGATATTGAAATTTTTGCTTCGGATATTGACTTAAAAATGACAAAATTCACATACCGAAACGCTCAAAAAGCTAAACTACATAAAGATATTACTATTACTCAAAGCTCTTTTGAAGATTTTCCTTTTCCTAAAGATGGCGGAATTATAGTTTTCAACCCTCCTTATGGCGAACGACTTGCCATTTCGGATATTCAAAATAACTATAAAATGATTGGCGATACGCTAAAAAAGAATTGTGCAAATTACGAAGTTTGGATGATTGGTGGAAGTTCCGATGTTCATAAATTTGTTGGGCTAAAACCATCGAAAAAAATTACTCTTTACAATGGCTCCATAGAATGTAAGTTGCTTAAATATGAAATGTATGAAGGTGCAAAATATAGTAATGAAGAATAAATATCATTTTAAATCAACAAAAAATGGAACAAAAACAAATTATTAAAGATTCATCGTTAGTTGCTGCATGCGGCTTGTATTGTGGTGCTTGCAAAAAATACCTTATCGGGAAATGTCCTGGTTGTGCCGAAAACATTAAAGCTACTTGGTGTAAAGTTCGCACATGTTGTATTGAAACAAAAATTCAATCATGTGCCGATTGTAAAACAATTAGCCATGCAGAATGCAAAAAATTAAATAATTTCATTGCAAAAATATTTTCTCTTATTTTTAAATCGGATAGAAATGCTTGTCTTTGCCGCATAAAAGAGGTTGGTTATGAGAACTTTACTCAAGAAATGACTGATAGTAAAATGCCAACAATTAAAAAGAAATAGTTTTTGCTTTTGGTATTATATTTGTGAATATTATTGTAAAATAATTTATTAAACAAATTTATTATGAAAACTTCATTAAAAGTTGGTTTATTAGCAATTATTATGTTGTTAATTGCATCAATAAATATTAATGCTCAAAAAGTTTATAGTTGCCAATATAAAAGCGATGCAAAAGTAAAAGTTTATGTTGCACAGTATAAAAGCGATGCCGATTTAGTTGTGTATAAATGTGATTATAAGAGCGATGCAACTGGAAACACCGGTTTATGGTTCTTTTGTGAATACAAAAGCGATGCCGACAAAACAATTTATTTCTGCGACTACAAAAGCGATGCCGATTTAATAATTTACTTTAGTGAATATAAAAGCGATGCAGGTTGGAAAAATAATTCTAAAAAACATTTGATGTTTTAAAATGCCGAACTTGCTTTTCAATTCTTATAATATAATTTGTTACCTTTACTAAAAACATTTGCAAATATTTCAACAAATTATTACCCAATGGAAACCCTAATAACAGTAAAAACATTTACGTATCCAATTGAACTCGCAGTTGTTCGTGGGCGGCTCGAATCGGAAGGTGTTGAATGCTTTATACAAGATGAAATGATGGCTCAAGTTAATCCATTTTATTCAAATGCTATTGGCGGAATTAAGCTACAAGTAAAAAGAAGCGACATTGAAAAAGCAATTGAAATTTTAAAAGAAAATGGTAATATTGAAGATGTAAATTATTTGGCTGGCGAGGAATCTCAAACTTCAAAACTATTTTCTAATCTTGAAAACTTGACTTTAAAAATACCACTTATAAATAAATTACGAATTGAACTAAGGGTTTTTATTTTAGCTTCCATTATTGTAATACTAATTTCAATATTAATAGTTATTGCAATAACTTTATAAGAATTTATTACTCTTATAAATTTTAAACCAATAAGTTACAATTATTTTTTCTGATTTTAAATAATGCATTAGTAAACTTATTTTTTCGCAACTATAATAAATGTAATCAAATTATTATTATATTTGCACTTGGTTAATTTAACAATAAAAACAAACAAAGCAACAAAATGGAATTAAACACAATTATGTTAATGATGGGCGGTGGCGACCAAAAAGGTGGTGGAGCATCGTCTTTAATTTTTTTAGTACTAATAATAGTAGTTTTTTACTTCTTTATGATTCGTCCACAAATGAAAAAAACTAAAGAACAAAAAAAATTCAGAGAAGCACTAAAAAAAGGAGATAAAATAGTTACTATCGGCGGAATACATGGTAAAATTGTTGATGATTCACAAGAAACTACTTTTGTTATTGAAGTTGAAGGTGGAAATCGCCTTAAAATTGAAAAAGCAGCTGTAGCTACAAGTACTCAAGAAATTATGAGTGAAGCTAAGTAATTACACAAATATTATAATTTATTTAAAGGGCAATTTTTTACAAAAATTGCCCTTTTTTGTTTAATTAAAACAGCGAAAGCTGATTCTTTAAATGAAATGATTTTCTGTGATAATTCGTTAATCCGAACATTAACAAAGCTTTGCGATGTTTTAAGGTTGCATAACCCATATTTTTCGCCCAGCCATAATTGGGGTATTCATTATGAATATTTATCATATACCTATCACGCTCAGTTTTAGCCAAAATTGAAGCAGCAGCAATTGATTTATACAATGAATCGCCTTTAATAATACATTTAAAAGGAATATTTAACTCTGTTTTAAAACGATTTCCATCTATTATTAAAAATTCGGGTTTTACCGAAAGTTTTTCAACTGCACAATTCATCGCTTTTATTGAAGCATTTAAAATATTTATTTCGTCAATTTCGGGAGCATCAATTTTATATACAGCCCAAGCAATAGCATGTTCTTTAATATAAGGCTCTATTTCAAATCGCTGTTTTGCCGAAAGTTGTTTTGAATCGTTAAGTAGAATATGATTAAACGTTGGCGATATTATAACAGCAGCAGCAAAAACAGGACCAGCCAAACAGCCACGACCGGCTTCATCACAACCGGCTTCAATTTTATTTGAGCTATAATTATGAATTAGTCCCAATTTATATTAATTTTAAGTTTCCAATAACTAACAAAATTAATAGAATATATAAAAAGATATTTGAAATAATTTCGTTTTTCTGATAAGTTAAATATATTGAAAAAACAAAAGATGCAGGAATAAAAATTATAGATAAACTTATTGAATAATTTATGTTTGATATTATAAATGAGATAATTGATATTAAAAAAAATGGAATAAGGGCTAAATATTTCTTTCTAACTTTAATTAATTTATCTTGTGCAATTATGTAAAGTTTAATTAATGCTAATATTGAAATTAGTCCAAAAACTATTGAAAACAATATTGCATAATTGTTATAAATTAGCTTGAATTTAATATCATGATTAAAAAAGGTTATATATTTAGGTATAACTTCTAAAATTTCATCGTTAAGATAGTGCCATGTAAATAAATATAAGAAAAGCAATAAAAAACCGATAATTGATATTACCCAAGCACGCCAACCAATGCGTGCAAAAATAATTAGTGTTATCCAAATCATAACCATAAAAACAATTGCAGGAAAGTAAATTAAAGTTGCAATTGCAATTAGCAAAGTAGCAATTATTAAGTTATCTAAATATGATTGAGCTTCGTAAATTTGAAATATTTTCTGAACAGCGAAAATTATAAAAGTATTAGCTATTAATACTGGCGATAATATCAAATTTTCCGTTTGAAATGATATTAACAACAAATAAATAAACGATGCAAGCCAATTATTACGATTAATTAAATTGTTAGCTTGTGAATATAAAGAGATTAATAAAGCCTGCAACCCAATCAACAGCCAAGTTATAAATTTTGAAATAATTAAATATGAGTCATCAAACTCAATATTCAAATTAAACATTGGCAAAATATTAAATGAAGTTACGACTGAATTATTAAACAAAAACATCTCAATACCTATTAAAACCCAAGTTGTAATTAGGATTATAATCTGTATTTTTGGTTGTCGTTTAAAAATATCAATCATTTAATTTCAAATTTTATTTATCAATTTTCAAATTATGACCCATTTTTTCTTGTTTAGTAAGCAAATACTTCAAATTAAATTTATTTGGCTCAACAATAAGAGGAACTGTATCACTAATTTGAATTCCATAACCAGCTAATCCAGCACGTTTTGTTGGATTATTTGTAATTAATCGAATATTTGATGCGTGTAAATCGTAAAGGATTTGAGCTCCTATACCATAATCGCGTTCATCGGGTTTAAAACCCAGTTCAACATTAGCTTCAATAGTATCTCTGCCTTGTTCTTGTAAATGATAAGCTTTTAATTTGTTTATTAACCCAATCCCTCTGCCTTCCTGACTCATATATAAAATCAATCCTTTGCCTTCCTCTTCAACCATTGACATTGATTTATGAAGTTGTGGACCACAATCGCATTTTGATGAACCAAAAATATCGCCGGTAGCACACGATGAGTGTACACGTACCAAAATTGGTTCATTTGGTTCCCAGTCGCCTTTTTTTAGAACTAAATGTACCAAATCATTATCTAATTGACGATATGCTATAAGCTCAAAAGTGCCCCATTCGGTAGGTAATTTAACACTTTGCTCTCTTTCAATCAGCTTTTCTGTTTGCAATCGAAAAGCAATAAGGTCTTTTATGGTGATTATTTTAAAATCGAATTTTTTTGCAATTTCAAAAAGTTGAGGTAACCGAGCCATAGTACCATCGTCGTTCATAATTTCAACTAACACACCTGCGGGCTCCATTCCAGACAAACGAGCTAAATCTACAGTTGCTTCGGTATGACCGGTTCTGCGTAAAACTCCTCCATTTTTTGCTCTAAGCGGAAAAATATGACCAGGGCGACCTAAATCTTCGGGTTTAGTATTTGGATTTATTAATGCTTGCACTGTTTTAGCTCTATCGTGAGCCGAAATTCCCGTTGTACAGCCATATCCAATTAAATCAACCGAAACTGTAAAAGGAGTTTGATGCAAAACAGTATTATTTTGAACCATTAAATCTAAAGCCAAGTTCTTTGCCATTTCTTCGGTAATAGGAGCGCAAATTAAACCTCTACCATGTTTCGACATGAAATTTATGATTTCGGGAGTTACATTTTGGGCTGCAGTAAGAAAATCACCTTCATTTTCTCTATCTTCATCATCTACAACAATAATTAGTTTGCCTAATTTTATATCTTCAATAGCTTCTTCGATAGTGTTTATCTTAAATTCCATTTTTTTTGTATTTCATTTTGCTGCAAAATTACTATTTTATGTTATATATTTTACTAATAAAATTAATATTATAAAATTTTCATAAGTTGTATTATTTCATACGTTCATTTTTATTTTGGTATATATTTGTCTCGCCAAATAAGTATTATATTTTGTTTAACTAATTTTCATGGCTCGTTTCAAAATATTATCTTTGCTTAAAAATTTAAAATGGAATGATAATATCCGAAAACTTCTCGCTAAAACAATATAATACTTTTGGTTTTGATGTGAAAACTGAATTATTTATTGAAATAGAAACCGAAAATGACGTTTTAGAATTGTATAAAAGCAATTTGCTTAATAATCGCAAATTTATAATTATTGGTGGTAGTAGTAATATTTTATTTACTGATAATTTTCCGGGAATTGTTGTTTATGTGAATAATAAAGGAGTTAATATTGATTTACATGAAGAAAATTTTGTTCATATTTCGGCAAATGCCGGAGAAGTTTGGTCTGATTTTGTAGATAAAATGGTTGATGAAAATTTTGGAGGTGCCGAAAATTTATCATTAATACCTGGTTTTTGTGGTAGTTCGGCAGTGCAAAACATTGGTGCTTATGGAGTTGAGGTTTGCGATATTATTGAAAGCGTTCGCTATTTTAATCTCGAAAATGGCTGTTTTGAAACTATTTTGGCTGCTGACTGCAAATTCGGTTATCGCGATAGTATTTTTAAACATGGACTTAAAAACAGAGCAATTATAACATCGGTAACATACAGGCTAACTAAAAATCATAAAATTATAAATTCGTATAGTGCTTTAAATCAAGAACTAATAAGAAACAATATTATAAATCCCACTATTAAAGATATTTCCGAAACCATAAAGGGAATTCGAAATTCGAAATTACCCGATGTAACTAAAATTGGTAATGCAGGAAGTTTTTTCAAAAATCCTTATATAAGTATTGATGAGTTTAATGTTTTAAAAGAAAAATACCCCCAATTAACAGCATACAAAATTGATGAAAACACAATGAAATTAGCTGCAGGGCAGCTAATTGAATTATGCGGTTGGAAAGGAAAACGAATTGGCAATGTTGGAGTTCACGAATTACAAGCTTTAGTATTAGTAAACTATGGTAATGGAACAGGTAAAGATATTGTAAGCCTTTCAAATTCAATTATTGCCGATGTGAGAAACAAATTTAATGTTACACTTGTGCCTGAAGTGATATTTATATAAAACATGTCGTATTTTTACAATTCTAATAACATAATTGAACATAATTTTGCATTGTTATTTAGTAATTAATAAAAAAATTAAACAATGAAAAAATTAATTTCATGGGTAGAAATCCCGGTGTTAGATTTTAAAAGAGCAGTAAAATTTTATAACTCGATTTTAAAAATGGAGTTACAAGAAATTGATTGCGGAGAAGAAAAAATGGCATGTTTCCCTTCGGGCGAAGGAGCAATTTCTTATGCCAAAGGTTTTAATCCATCAAAAGATGGAGTTTTAGTGAGCCTTAATACTGAAACCGATTTAGATAATACAATTCGTAGAATTGAAAAAAACGGTGGTAAAATTATTCAACCAAAAACAAAAATTTTGGCTGAAGGACGTGGTTATTTTGCCATTTTTATCGATTGCGAAGGCAATAAAGTAGGATTATACGGAGATAACTAATAAGAATTTATTGTGGTTACTATTTTAAAAATGAAATAGTAATCACAATTTTAAAAATAAAGAAATAATTATATTGTGTATTATAATATTGCAAGACCATCATTTCCATTATCCCTTTTTGTTAAAAACTATTGGGCAATAGACGATTGTATGCCAAATGGAAAAACTCATATACAGAGAATTGTGCCCAATTGTTTAATGGATTTAATATTTTATTTTGGAAATCGACCAATTACTTTGGATAAAAACAAAAATTTAAATGAAAACTCAATTTTAAATGGTCAGCAAAATGGTTATTACGATATTGTTGTTTCAGATACACTTTCAATGTTTTCAATATCATTTCTGCCTTATGGCGCAAAAATGTTTTTTGATATTCCCACAAGTGAATTCTTTAACCAAAATATACCATTAAAATATCTAGTAAAAGATAAAACTACTGAATTAGAATCAAATCTATTTGAAGCTAAATCATTTGAAAGTAAAATTTTCGTTATTGAAAAATTTCTATTAGCACAATTAAAAAAGAATTTTAAAAATTACGAAATAAATAGAATAACCGAAATTATTTCTTTAATAAACAGTTCAAAAGGTTTGATAACAATTGATTTTTTGTCGTCGGTTTCATGTTTAAGCAGAAAACAATTTGAACGCACATTTTTAACATATATTGGAACTTCTCCTAAGCAGTTTCTGAAAACTGTTCGGTTTCAGAACACATTATACGAAAAGCAAAAAAATAATAAAATCTCACTAACAGAATTAGCTTACAGTTGTGGATATTTCGACCAATCGCACATGATTAACGATTATAAAATACTATCGGGTAATACTCCAACGCAATATTTTTCTGAGTGCGAACCCTATTCCGACTATTTTATATAACTTTATCAAAGCAATTAACTAATCAAATAAAAAATGGATAAGAGCATTTTTATAGATAAACTAACTATACCAAATAATAATGATTTGATAAAATCATTAGGAAAAACATACATTTTATGGCAAGAGATAATGATATATGTTCATTTAATGTATCCTAATTCAATTGATGAATGGAAATATTCGGGTGAAAAATATGGGTGGAGTTTTAAAATTAAGGATAAAAAACGAGCAATAATATACTTTCTGCCCAGAGATAATTATTTTAAAGTAGCTTTTGTTTTTGGGCAAAAAGCCAC
>CAZRCF010000025.1:0-15502 GCA_964598505.1 uncultured Lentimicrobiaceae bacterium
CTAATCCCAAACGCAAATCTGCTTCGGAAACGCCATTTTGTAAAACTAATGCTGATGCAGCAATTGCATTTTCGATGTTATGAAGACCCGCAATTCCGAATTTTAAATTCCGAATTTCATTTTTTGGAGTTATTAAATCAAAATAGTAATATCCATCAATAACTTTAATATTTTCGGCATAAAAATCGGCAGTTTTTGAGTTTAGTGAATAAGTATATTTATTCCCCAAAAAATTATCTTTTATTTTTTCATTAACAATCAATAAATCTTTAACTTGTGAAGTAAAAAGTTTAAAAGATTCAATCAGTTGCTGTTTTGAACCATAAATATCTAAATGGTCGGCATCAACAGAAGTAATAATTGCAAAATTTGGATTTAAAGTTAAAAATGAGCGATCAAATTCATCGGCTTCAACTACAAAAATATTAGAATTTGGAGATAGTACAATATTTGAGTTAAAATTTACCGCAACACCGCCAATAAATGAGTTAATTTCAATTTTTGCGGAATTTAACAGATGCGAAACAAGGGCTGTAGTAGTAGTTTTACCGTGAGTACCGGCAATAGCAAGAGTGTTTTTGTTTTCGGTAATTAATCCTAAAACTTCGGAACGTTTTAATAGTGGAAATTTTTGTTTTTTAATATATTGATATTCGTTTAGTGTATTAGGAATTGCAGGAGTGTAAACAACCAAATCAGTATCTTTAGGGATTTGTGAAATATCGTCTGTAAAATGAGTTTTAATGCCTTCAATTTCAAGTTCATCGGTTATAGACGAAGGCGTTTTGTCGTAACCGGAAACGCTAACTCCTGCTGACTTAAAATAGCGAGCCAAAGCACTCATTCCAATGCCACCAATGCCCAAAAAATAGACAGATTTTATATCAAAATTCCCTTTCATTATAGTTTTAAAAGTTTAGTAATTTCATCTACAATTAATTCATCGGAATTAAATAGTGCTAATTTTTTTGCATTTATTCCAATTTCTTTCAATTTCAATTCATTGTTTATCAAATCAATAGCAATATTAGTAAGTTTTGTATTGGCTTCGTTGTCGCTAATCATTACGGCTGCGTTACTATTTGCAAGTACCATTGCATTTTTTGTTTGATGGTCTTCCGATACATTAGGCGACGGAATTAATATTGAGGTTTTTCCCAAACAACAAATTTCGGAAATTGATAATGCTCCGGCTCTCGAAACAACTAAATCGGCAATGCTGTATAAGTAGTCCATTCGATTAATAAAAGGAACAACTTTTATCCCTTTTTTAGACAAATATTCAACATTATTAATCATGTTTTTATAGTAAAATTCGCCTGTTTGCCATATAACTTGAATGTTGTTTTTAATAAATTCAGGAATTGAAACTTCGATACTTTGATTTATTGTTTTTGAACCAAGACTTCCACCAATTACAACAATGGTTTTTAAGTTAGGATTAAATTCAAAAAACTTGTAACCTTCAATTGATTTCGGTTGAATATTTAAAATATCGGCACGTACAGGATTTCCAGTTTTTACAATTTTATTTTTTGGAAAAAATCGTTCCATATTATCGTAAGCTACACAAATTGTGTTTGCTTTTGCAGCAAGCATTTTATTTGTAATTCCGGGATACGAATTTTGCTCTTGAATTAAAGTAGGTATATTGAGCGAAGCAGCCATACGTATAGTTGGTCCACTTGCATAACCGCCAACTCCAATAGCAATATCAGGTTTAAACTCTTTTACAATTTTTTTTGCATCGTATAAACTTTTCAGCACTTTATATGGAAATATTAAGTTTTTTAAAATATTTTTTAATGTAATTTTTCGTTGCAAACCGCTAATATTTAAGCCAACTATTTTATAACAGGCATCGGGAACGCGTTTCATTTCCATACGTCCGTTTGCACCAACAAATAGTATTTCAGCATCATTAAAACGCTTTTTTATAGCATTAGCAATAGCTATTGCCGGAAAAATATGTCCTCCGGTTCCACCACCACTTATAATTACTTTTATTCTATTCTTCATAAGAATCTTTATTATTACTATTTTCTGTTAATAAATCAGATGGTAGTTCTTTATCAATTTCCTTACTTACACTTAGTATAATACCAAAAGAGATACTTGTAAACCAAAGCGAAGTTCCGCCCATACTTATTAATGGAAGAGGTTGCCCGGTTACAGGCATTAAATCTGTTGCAACAAGCATATTAACCATTGCCTGAAAAACAAGCATCAAACTCAGTCCTAAAGCCAGAAATGCCCCAAATGTGCCGGGACTTTTAATGGCAATTCGCACCGCTCTAAAAAGCAATATTAAGTATGCTAATAATACTAAAGTGCCACCTAAAATGCCATATTCCTCAATAATAATTGCATATATAAAATCGGAATAAGGATGAGGAATAAAATTTCGTTGAGTGCTGTTACCCGGTCCTTTTCCTAATGGATAACCCGATGCAATAGCAATTTTTGCCTGATTCGACTGATAATTCAATTCCGGATTATTTCCATTAAAACTTTCAATACGCTTTTTCCAAGTACCCAAACGACCCTGATCACTTGAATTTGTTAATATTAAAAGAAAAATGGATAAAACTGTAATTGCTACAAAAAGCATTTGACCAAGATGCTTTAGGCTTACTCTACCAATAAAAAGCATTATTACACAGGTTAAAAAAAGTAATACCGATGTTGATAAATTGGCGGGTAAAATTAATCCACAAATTAATCCAATAAAAATCATTACCGGAAGAAATCCTTTTTTAAAATCTTTAATATCATTTTGTTTAACAGTTAAAAATCGTGCTAAAAATATTACTAAGGCTAATTTCCCTAAGTCGGAACTTTGAAATGACATATTAATTATCGGAACAACAATCCACCTGCTTGCTTCGTTAATTTCTTGACCCGAAAATAGTGTATATCCCAAAACCGGTATTGCTAAAATGACCAATATATTTGCAATACGAGCATAAATAGTATATTTTATTAAATGAGCACCAAACATAATTACTAAACCCAAAACCAAAATAATTAAGTGTCGAATAAAATAATACTCGGTATTGCCACCTTGTTTTTTATAAGCAAGAGCACCGGTTGAGCTATATACAAGCAATAATGACACTAATGATAAAAATATTACCACCATCCATATTACTTTGTCGCCCTTTATTCTACTTAATATTTTGTTCATTCTTATTTGTTTTGTCGTTATTAATAGCTTTTAGCTAATATTTTTCTCCATTTTACTTTTTCCTTTTCACTTGTTTCTTTCTTTACCACTTAGGCACTCATGGCACTAAGTTTCACTAAGTAATCTTCATTATCGCATTATCACATCATCACATTATCACATCACTTCCAATTTCTGGCTTCTGACTTCTTACATCTGACTTCCCACTTTCTAAAGTTCCGCTACCGATTGTTTAAAAACTTCGCCTCTTTCTTCGTAACTATCGTATAAATCTAAACTTGAGCAAGCCGGCGAAAGCAAAACTATATCACCTTTTTCGGCTTTATAAAAAGCTCTGCTAACAGTTTCTTCCATTGAAGTTGATTCTGAAATATCGCTTACAATATCCGAAAAAGCATGCTTAATATTTGAGTTGTCGATACCAATACAAATAATTGCTTTAACTTTTTCTTTTACAATATCTTTTAAAATTGAATAATCATTTTCAATATCTTCGCCACCAACAAGCCAAACAACCGGTCGGTTCATGCTTTCTAATCCATACCATGTTGCATTAACATTTGTTGCTTTTGAGTCGTTAATAAAATCAACACCTCTAATTGCAGTTACAAATTCCAAACGATGAGATACGTTTTCGAAATTATATAAGCTTTCGCGAATTCTCTCTTTACGAACATCTAATAATCGAGAGGTAAGTCCCGATGCTAATGTTGTTTTTGTGTTTTGTTTACTTTGTAGTGCTATATTTTCAATACTCATGGTTTTGTATATTTAGATGTTATTTTTTATTTTAAAAAAATTGTATTTATCGTTTATTTATCTAAGTTTAAGAGTGATAATTGTTAGAATTGCTAATGCGATGCCAACAATTATAAATCGTTGAACAATTTTTGCTTCGTGATAACCACGTTTTTGATAATGATGATGCAGAGGCGACATCAAGAAAATGCGACGACCTGCTCCATACTTTCGTTTGGTATATTTAAACCACGAAACTTGTAATATTACCGAAAGGCTTTGTACTAAAAATATTCCACATAAAATTGGTATTAGTAATTCTTTGCGAATAATAATTGCAAAAACTGCAATAATTCCACCCAATGTTAAGCTTCCTGTGTCGCCCATAAATATTTGAGCAGGGTAGGTGTTGTACCACAAAAAGCCCATACAAGCACCAACAAATGCACTTATAAAAATTACCAGTTCGCCTGTGTTTGGTATATACATTATATTCAAATAGTTAGCAAAGACAGTATTGCCCGATACATAAGCCAAAATGCCCAGAGTAATACCTATTATTGCCGATGTGCCGGTGGCTAAACCATCTAACCCATCGGTGAGATTTGCTCCATTTGATACTGCTGTAATTATAAAAATAATGATAGGTATAAATAACAGAAAAGCCCATTTTTGATAGCCTTCGCCCAACCATTTTAGAGCATCTGCATAATCGAGTTCGTTGTTTTTAACAAAAGGAATTGTTGTTTTAGTAGATTTTACTGATTGTGATGAATAAATTGCAGGTGCTGATTTATAACTTTCAACGGTAAACATATTTTCGGTTTTTATATAGTGTTGATTTGCAGCTTTTTCTTTAATAACTACATCGGGATGGAAAAAAAGTGTAGCTCCAACAATAAACCCTAATGCTATTTGACCTATTATTTTAAATTTACCGGAAAGTCCATTTTTATCCTTTTTAAATACCTTTATATAATCGTCAATAAAGCCAATTACACCTAACCATATTGTAGAAAAAATCATGATAAGAATGTAAATATTATTTAATTTGGCAAAAAGCAAAACAGGAATTAATATTGCAGCAATAATTATAATTCCACCCATTGTAGGAGTTCCTTGCTTTTGAATTTGTCCTTCTAAACCTAAATTTCTAACAATTTCGCCTACCTGTTTTAATTGCAAATATTGAATTATTCGCTTACCAATAATTAATGAAATTACTAATGATGTAATTACAGATGCAGCAGCCCTAAACGATATATATTGAAATACACCGGCTCCCGGGAACTGAATACTTTTGTCTAACCATTCAAATAAATAATATAGCATATCTTAATTATTTAAAAAATTTATTAACTCCTCTTTATCATCAAAATGTGTGCGGACGCCATTAACTTCTTGATATTTTTCGTGACCTTTTCCGGCAACTAAAATCACATCACCTGAATTTGCTAAAGAGCATGCGGTTTTAATTGCTTCTCTGCGATTTTCGATTGTTAATACACGTTTTGCCGATACAATATCAATTCCCGATTTCATTTGTTCGAGTATCAAATTTGGATCTTCGGTGCGTGGATTATCAGATGTTAAAATCACTTTATTGCTTAATTTACAAGCGATTTTTGCCATTTCGGGACGTTTTAGTGGGTCTCTATCGCCACCACAGCCAATTACAGTAATTATTGTTTCGTTGCCATTGCATATATCGTGAATTGTATTTAACACATTTTCAAGGGCATCTGGTGTGTGAGCATAATCAACAATAGCAGTAATTCCTTCATTATTTCTTATATATTCAAATCGACCTTCGGCTGAATCGAGACCACTTAGTTTTTCTAAAATTTCATGTTTGTCTATTCCTAAAAGGCAGGCTGTGCCATAAACAGCCATAATATTGTACGCATTAAATTTCCCCACCAACTTAAACCAAACTTCAGTGTTATCAATATCTAAGCAAAGCCCATGAAACTGATTTTCCATTATTCGACATCTAAAATTTGCAAAAGCACGAGTGCTATAAGTATATTTTTTTGCTTTTGAATTTTGCAGCATTACTTCTCCGTTTCGGTCATCAATATTGGTTAATGCAAAAGCCGATGTGCTTAAATTATCGAAAAATTGTTTTTTAGCTTTTAAATATTCATCAAAAGTTTTATGATAATCTAAATGATCGTGAGTAAGATTGCTAAAAATTGCACCGGAAAATTCTAATCCGGCAATTCGATTTTGAACAACCGCATGCGAACTAACTTCCATAAAAACATAATCGCAGCCATTATCAGCCATTTCGGCAAGCAATATGTTTAAATTAATAGCATCGGGAGTAGTGTGAGTAGATGGCAAAATAGTATCATTAATTTTATTGCAAACAGTTGAAATTAATCCGCAATTAAAGCCCAAACTCAAAAATAATTTATGTAAAAGTGTTACAGTTGTAGTCTTTCCATTTGTACCGGTAATACCAATAAGTTTTATTTTCTTAGATGGTTCATTAAAAAAAGCAGAGGCAATATACCCTAATGCAAATGAGGAATTTTCAACTTTTATATATGTAATATTTTTTTGAATATTTTTAGGTAATTCTTCGCAAACTATTGCTATTGAACCTTTTGAAATACAATCATCAATAAATAAATGCCCATCAATATGTGTACCTTTTTGAGCAACATACATTGACCCTTGAGTAACATTTCGCGAATCAAAATGAATTGAGGAGACCTCATTCTTTAAAGACCCAATTATTTCAAGTGTTTTGCAATTTATTATAAGTTGATTAATTGTTTTCAATTTGCAGTATTTTTATTTGTTTTATTTTTTGTTGTATCCTTTGTTTTTGATTTTGTTGTGTTTTTTTCGTCCTTATTTTTCTTTTTTGTAGATTTAACGATAGCTTTTTTGTTATTTTCAGGTTCTTTTTTGTCCGATTTATTTTTTGTAATATCCGATTGTTTCTTATTTATTTTTTGAGGTTCAATTTTCGATTTTTCTATAACAGCAGATTTATTAGTAGTATCTTTAGCAGTTATAGTGGTGTTTGTTGAATTTGTATCATTTTGATTTTCGCTTATTTCAGTTATAGCAGGAATTGAAAGCAATAGTTTAATTTTCAAACCTTTTTTTAATATCGAATTTGGGCTCAACGACTGTGATACAACAGTCCCTTTACCTTCAATTACTACTTTTAATCCAAGCGATTCGAGCAAAAAAACAGCATCGCGCACACCCATATCACGAACATCGGGAACTTTTGTTTTCGATGGAGTTGACGATTTCATACGAACAGAATTTCCAACAGCTTCATAAGAATTAACCCATTCCGAATAAGAATCGGTTGACAAAGTGTTGAATTTTATTGATTTGTAAATAATTTGCAAATCCTCTTTGCGTCCAAATTTTACTAATGGAGCTGTTTTATTTTCTGCTGAATATTCATTTTCGGCATGAATACTTGCTTCAATTGAATAAACTTTATCGGCAATTTCCTTAAAAACAGGTGCAGCTACTTCGGCTCCATAAATACCTTTTTCTTTAGGGTTGTTAACTACTACAATACATGAATATTTAGGATTATCGGCAGGAAAATATCCTACAAATGAGGCTTTATACTCAATTTTTCGTTGATTGTCAGGAGTATTTCCATAGCCACCTTTTTTTGCAATTTGTGCTGTACCTGTTTTCCCGGCAATACTATAAACGGTATTAAATAGTTTTTTTGCAGTACCATTTTTAATAACACCCTCTAAGCATGCTTTTGCTTTATCAATAGTTTTTTGCGAACATATTTTTTCAATTAATACTATTGGTTCATTTTTTTTAATTATTTCGTTTATATTTCTTATCTCTATAACAAATTGCGGCTTCATCATTTTGCCATTATTTGCAACTGTATTATAAATAGAAAGAATATGTAATGGCGTTAATTGAAGTTCGTAACCTGTTGCCATCCAAGGAAGTGTGGTTGGCGACCAAGCATTTTTGTTCTTTACATCTGATCTTGATTTTGGGTCTTTTATAAATGGAATTCCTTCACCTTTAATTTCTAAATTAAAGTAATTTCCAACTCCCATTTTCCTTAATAAATCGACAAAAGTTCTCTCTTTAATTCCAAAAGCTCTAACAACAGCATTTGAAATACCCACATTCGACGAAACTTCAAACGCATGTTTTAGCGATATTCTGCCATAACCCTCTTCGTGAGAATCTTTCATCTCTCTATCACCGTATTTAAAAGTACCGGTTGGTACAATAGAGTTTGTGTCTAAACTTCCGCTTTCGAGCACTGCTAAAAGTGAAGCTAACTTAAAAGTAGAGCCTGGTTCGGCACTTTCCCAAATTGCATAATTCATATCTTCGCCATAACTGCCATCACTTCTGCGGCGAAGATTTGCAATTGCTTTAATATAACCAGTTTCTACTTCCATTAAAATTACACAGCCGTGGTCTGCCTTTGTAGAATCGAGTTGTTTCATTAGTGAATGAGTTGCAACTCTTTGGAATTCAACGTTTAATGATGTGTAAATATCTTTGCCGTTTTGTGGTTCAATTTGGTCTTCTTCCGAAACCGGAACCCAAATACCACCGCGCATTTTTTGTTCAATTCGTTTGCCCTGAACGCCTGATAAATATGTACTATAAGCACCTTCAAGACCTACAAAAGTTGTATCAATCCCTTTTTTTGTTTCAATAATTCTTTCATAACCTATTGTGCGATAAGCTAATAACTTATAAGGCATTTTTCTGACATCTTTTTTCTCAATAATTAAACCGCCTCTGTTTTTGCCTAAATTAAATATTGGAAATTCACGAATAAGTTTTAAATCGGAATATGAAACCTGTTTTAAATCATTACGCAAATCGGAGTGTTGAATAGGCAAGTATCTGGTTTTCTTATTATAAGCGGTTGTTAAATATGAGATGTATTCGCGAGGAGTTTTATCGTTAAATAGCTTAGATAGTTTATTTGCCAACGCCGATACATTTCGATTAAAAGTGTCTTTATCAACTACATAGCTATCCCAATACAAATCAAAAACTGGTAGCGAAGTAGCCAATAGACTTTTATCGTCGGAATAAATATTTCCTCGTGGAGCTTCAACAATTCGTTCGCGAACATTATTATCGTTTACTAAATTTCGATATTCGTTACCATTAATAAAAATTAAGGAAAATACACGATAAAATATTATAAGACCGCATACCAACACAATTGCGTAGATAATATATGCTCTTATTAATATGTCTTTCCTTACGTTTTCCATTAACTTATTCTTTCTCTTTATTTTCCGATTTTATAAATATTTTTTTAGGTGGATTTTTCGATTCTTTAATTCCCAATGTGTCTAATTTTTGAATAACTAATGTTTGTTTCAAACTATCTTCCAAGTTTGATTTGCTTGAAACCGCTTCATATCTTAGTTCAATTAGTTCTTTTTTAATTTTATCAATTTGTATAAATTTTTTATCAGCTATGTTATTATTGTAGATATATGCAATTGCCAACCCTGTTAGTAGCAAAAAGTAAGGTATAAGCCTAATCATCGAAGAACGAGTAAGCATATTTCCTCCAAAAACAAACTGAAATCCTCTATTTATTTTATTTGCTTTTGGCTTTTCAGTTTTCTTTTTTTGTTCATTTGAAAATGAAGGCTTTTCGGGTTCTTGCCTAACATTTTCTTCTGGTTCTTCGGGTTGTTTATATCGGTTTCGCATAGTTACTTTTTTTCTGCTATTCGTAATTTTGCACTTCTTGCTCTCGAATTTCGAGCAATTTCTTCTTCGTTAGGCACAATAGGCTTGCGAGTAATTGTAGTAAAAGGCGTTATTTGATTTCCGTAGAAATCTTTTTCCACTTTACCTTCTAAATTGCCGGTTTTCATTATATTTTTAACCAATCTGTCTTCAAGCGAATGGTACGAAATAACAACTAATCTGCCACCCGGTTTTAAAGCTTCGGTAGCTTGAGTTAAAAACTCTTCTAATACTTCAATTTCGTGATTTACTTCAATTCGTAATGCTTGAAAAACCCGTGCATAAAAGCTATTTTCTTTGCCACGAGGCGCCATTGGCGATAGAATATTCTTTAGTTCGTTAACAGTTTCAATTTTATTGTCTTTATTCGAATTTACGAGCATTTTAGCAATTCTGCGTGAAGTAGGAAGTTCGCCATATTTATAAAAAATATCTGCCAAATCCTGTTCTGTAGTAGTTGAAATTAATTCCGAAGCAGTAATTCCTTTGCGTGTATCCATACGCAAATCGAGAGGACCATCAAAACGAATTGAAAAACCACGTTCGGGAACATCAAATTGGTGCGATGAAACACCTAAATCGGCTAAAATACCATCTAAAGGAAATGCATGATTTGATTTTAAGCAATTTATTAGTTCGCTAAAATTGCTATTTATAAAAGTAAACCTATTGTCGGAAATTAGATTTTGCAAAGCATCTTCATCTTGATCAAAAGCCAAAAGCCTACCAGCGTTAAGATATTTCATTATCTCACGCGAATGACCGCCTCCGCCAAAAGTTACATCGGCGTAAACACCATTAGGCTGGATGTTTAATCCAACTACACTTTCATTTAATAATACCGGATTATGATACGTTGTCAGTGGTTGTTCCTCCTATATTTTTGTTTACCATTACCTCTTCTGCCAGATTAGCAAAATCGTCGGGTTCATCGGTTAATAGGTTTTGATATGTGCTTTTGTTCCATACTTCAATGCGATTGGCGTAAGCAAATAGAATTAAATCTTGTTCAATGCGTGCATAATCGAGCAGTGAACGAGGTATTAAAAATCTATTATTACCGTCTAACTCAATTTGAGTAGCACCACGCATAAAGTATCGGAAAAAATCACGATTTTTCTTGCTGAATAAATTTAGTTTATTCAGGTCGTCACTTATTGTATTCCATTCAGGTTTAGGGTATAACACTAAGCATTTCTCAAAACCACGATTCATAACAAACAATCCGGGAGCATCGGTAGTAATTTGCTTTTTTAGGGCAGAAGGCATCATTACGCGACCTTTTGCGTCTATTCGGCATTCATACTCTCCCATTAAGTTTATCATTTTCCCACTTTTTTATTAATCTGGTAAAAAATTATACAAAAATATCCACTTTTTACCACTTTTTACCACTTGTTGATAACTTTTTTACATATATTTTTGAAAAAAGTTTCGTTTTTTTCAAAATAAATATTTACACCACTGATATTCAGCGATATAATATTAACAATTTGTTGAAAAGTTTTTTAGGTAAATTATCTAATTTCAGGAGAAATTATAATTTGCGAAGATTTTTTGGGTAAAACATTCACATCGGCTCTCAGTGAAACAAATTAGAAAAAAACTTGCACTGAGGAAGAAGTTAGAAAATGGTTAATTATTAATTGTTAATGGTAACTGGTAAAATCTGAAACAACTGATTACTCTTCACTGATTACTCTTCACTGATTACTGATTACTGATTACTCAAAAATGACATATCAGCTTTTTCTGCGGTATCAGCGTTGTATATAATAATCTAATCTAATTTAAGTACAGCCATAAATGCCGATTGAGGAACTTCTACATTGCCAATTTGACGCATTCGTTTTTTACCTTTTTTCTGTTTATCAAGCAATTTTCGTTTACGCGAAATATCACCACCGTAACATTTTGCAGTAACATCTTTACGAACAGCTTTTACAGTTTCGCGAGCTATAATTTTTGCTCCAATTGCCGCTTGTATAGCAATATCAAACTGCTGGCGCGGAATTAACTCTTTTAGTTTTTCGCAAATACGTCTTCCAAAATCATAAGCATTATCAACATGAATAAGAGTTGAAAGAGCATCAACTGAATCGCCATTTAATAGAATATCTAATTTTATTAATTTAGCCGGTTTATAGTCTTTTATATGGTAATCAAACGAAGCGTAACCTTTTGAAATACTTTTCAGTCTATCATAAAAATCAATAACAATTTCACTTAAAGGTAAATCGAAACTAACTTCAATA
This sequence comes from uncultured Lentimicrobiaceae bacterium, assembly GCA_964598505.1. Taxonomy (GTDB): domain Bacteria; phylum Bacteroidota; class Bacteroidia; order Bacteroidales; family WCHB1-69; genus CAZRCF01. Next base: position 11,932 of record CAZRCF010000025.1, read on the forward strand.
CGATCGCTGGTTAGGTAAACTTGATTAAGCAAAATCCCTCGTTTATCGATACATAGTTTCATAATGCTTCCCAAATAATCGGGTTTGGTAATTATTTGAGCTAAAATATATGGTTCTTCAATACGTTCAATATTTGGTATTGGAGGCATTCCGCTTGGATTATGAATGTCTAATTCCTCACCTTTGGTAGTAAAAACTTTAAACGAAACGTTAGGTACAGTAGTAATTACATCCATATCAAACTCTCTGTATAAACGTTCCTGAATAATTTCCATGTGAAGCAGCCCTAAAAATCCACAACGAAATCCGAAACCTAAAGCTGCCGAAGATTCCGGTTCAAAAGATAGCGAAGCATCATTGAGTTGCAGTTTATCCAACGAGGCACGAAGTTCTTCATAATCGTCAGCATCAACAGGGTAAAGCCCTGCAAAAACCATCGGTTTAACTTCTTGAAATCCACCAATAATATCGGGGCAAGGATTTTTTACGTGTGTGATTGTGTCGCCAACACGAACCTCTTTTGAAGTTTTTATACCTGATATTATGTATCCAACATCGCCTGCAGAAAGAGTTTTGCGAGGTTCAGGTTTCATTTTCAAAACACCAATTTCATCGGCATTATACTCTTTTTCGGTAGAAACAAACTTTACAAAATCGCCACTATTTATGGTTCCTTGTGTTATTCTGAAATATGCAATAATTCCTCTGTACGAATTAAAAACTGAGTCGAAAATCAATGCTTGAAGCGGCGCTTTAGGGTCGCCTTTAGGTTCCGGTATTCGATTAATAATTGCATCTAAAATTTCGGCAACGCCCATTCCTGTTTTGCCACTGGCTTCAATAATATCTTCTCTATCGCAACCTAATAAATCAACAATTTGATCTTTAACCTCTTCGGGCATGGCACTATCCATATCCATTTTATTTAACACAGGAATAATTTCTAAATTATTGTCAATAGCCAAATATAAATTTGAAATGGTTTGTGCCTGAATGCCTTGAGTAGCATCAACAATAAGCAAAGCACCCTCACAAGCTGCAATTGAGCGAGAAACTTCGTACGAAAAATCAACGTGTCCGGGTGTATCAATTAAATTTAAAACATATTGCACGCCCTTATAATTAAAATCCATTTGAATTGCATGGCTCTTAATTGTGATACCTCTTTCGCGTTCCAAATCCATATCATCGAGTACTTGAGCCACCAAATCGCGTTCCGAAACTGTACCGGTATATTGTAATAATCTATCAGCCAAAGTACTTTTACCATGGTCGATATGAGCTATTATGCAAAAATTTCTAATATTTTTCATTAATATATTAAGTGTTTTTTATTTAATTAAAGTTGTAAGTCATTTTTTCTCCGTGTAACTCTGTGTTCTCAGTGCCTCCGTGTTTTTTTTACCGCAAAGTTCTCAAAAGAAACGCAAAGTTTTTTTCATTTTCAAATTATCGCATTTTCAAATTTTCAAATTAAACTTTTCACTTCCAACTTCTGCAAAAGTAGTAAAATTTAGCAATATTTTTAGCAAAAATACTTATTTATGGTTAATTCTTTTTTTGTAGTGCTATTATTTTTCTTAGCGTAACTTTGTGAAAATCTTTGTGCAGCTTTGTGGAATAGCTATTACACAAAGTAACACAAAGAAAACACAAAATACACAAAATTATCATTGATTATTTTATGTTACTACTCTAAAAAATGGTATAAAAAGAGTGAAAATTAACAATACCACCTCTAAAAAATAACCTCAAAAATAAAAAAATCACATTAACAACACTAAAAATGAATATTTTATAAAAATATTTGTATTTTTGCAAATAGTGAGGCAACCTTTTAAGCAAAATTTGCGTCATGTAAGTATTGAATAATGATTTTTTTGAATTAAATATAAAAAATTACATAAAAAACCCTAAGTTATGAAAAGGAAAATAGTATTAATTTTATTTGTATTAGTTGCATTTTGTAGTAATATTGCAAACGCACAAACTGAATACAAAATGGGAACAACTCGCTATGTAAACAATGCCTGCGGAGTAATAATTACCGATAATGGTGGTCTCGGTGGTGATTATGGAAATTACCGAAGAGATACAATGACCCTGTGGGCAACATCACCTGCAATACCTACTTCAACTCCAATGATAAAAATAACTATTGATGAATTAGATATTGATCAAGGAGATTCTTTATTTATTTATAATTCACCTAATGCCGATCCATCTAAATTGTTTTATATGGGTGGGCTTAATGCACCTTTTTTAAATAATAGTAATAATCCTATAAATCCAGAGGGAGGTTACTCTATTGAAGCAACTATTCAAAACTCTACCGGTGCATTAACATTAGTTTTTGTTTCTAATGGCTCTATTAGAGCTAAAGGCTTTAATGCTAGAGTGTTTTGTTTGCCAACTTGCCAAAGAATTATTGCTCAAATTGACACTGTGCTTACACAGCCAAAACCTCATTTAACATCAGCAGATAGTGGTTTTATGTATATTGATTTATGCGAAAAAGATACACTAAAAATATGTGCAAAAGCACTTTTTTTAGATAATGGATTTTCATATACGCAAACTTATGATTCTTGTAGATTTGAATGGAAATTAGGAGATACAGCTATTACTGTAATAGGAAATCCTTGCGTTAGCAGAAAATTTACTCCCGGTAATGGTTACGATGTTAGTTTAGGAATTAAAGATCAAAGAGAATGTATAAGTTATAACCCTGCAACAGTAAGAATTCGCACATCTGTTAATCCATTAGTTCAAGTTCAGCATCTTGATGATATTTGCTCCAGTTCATCAGTCGATTTAATAGCAGGTACAGGTATAAATTCAGATATTATTGTAAAACCTTTTGAATCTCATGTTACATCTAGTTTAACTTATGATAGTACAATGTTTGTTCCCGATGGACCTAATTGTGAAGGTAGTACTGGAACACAATGTTATAATACCATTTTAACTTTTACTTCATTTCCTGCAACTGCTCTTATTTCAAGTGGTACTGATATTTTATCTGTATGCTTTACTATGGAACATAGTTTTTTAGGTGATTTAAATTTTTCAATAGTTTGCCCTAATGGAACAGCAGTTCTTCTTCATCCGGATCATTGCAATCCAAATAGTAGTATTTTTTTAGGTATTGCTAATGAAAGTGATAATAATAGCAATTTATGCGATCCGAATACAAATCCTCCAGGAACTGGATGGAACTATTGTTGGTCGGAAGTACCAACTTATGATTACCATGGACCAGATGGTAGCAACCACTATTTAAATCAAGATCAAACACCTCCACGTTGCGATTCAACCACAAGAGTAAGTAATGCTTTTCCAATTGGGGAAGGTTTTTACAAACCACTAAATTCATTTGATGGATTAATTGGTTGTCCTTTAAATGGTTCATGGGCAATAAAAATTTGCGATACTTGGGGTATTGATAATGGTTATATTTTTGAATGGGAGTTAAACTTAGATAAAAGGTTGTTATCTTCTCCTTGGTCGTATCATGTAGATATTGATAGTGTTTATTGGACAGGTGAAGGAGTTCAATATATATCACCTG
>CAZRCF010000026.1:0-15468 GCA_964598505.1 uncultured Lentimicrobiaceae bacterium
ATTTTGCATAAGGAGTAAACTTCTTTTCAAAATTATTTCTTGCTTTCTCAAAGTTTGATAAATCCTTATCTAATTTTGTAGAATCTTTTAAAAGAGGCTCGTAAGCTTTATTAAAAGCATTTGAATCAATCTCATTAGCTGTAAATCGAGTTTTTAGTGAATCTATTGACATTACAACTAAGCCAAATTTAGTTTGACTTTGGCTTAAATTAAATTCAATTATATCGCTACCTTTATCATAAGCTTCAAACATAATATCTCTTTCAAGTTTTTTTGATAGCATGTATTTTTCAGCTGTTTGATAAAAAGCATCAATAACTGAAGGTTCAGTTTTATTTCCTTCAATTTCAATAGATTCCAAATACATACCATATGCTTTTGTCCAAACTTCTGAAATTGAATCAATTATAACTTGTTTTTTTAAAGTGTCTTTTTCTGCTTTTAATTTTGCATCCCAAATTGGAGGGATTAATTTAATGTAATCGTTTGCTTCACGACCTAAAACTGCTCCTTTTTCTTTTGGATAAAGGTCTTTACGCACCTTATAAACAATAAATAAGCTATCAATTAATAGTTCTTTACGTGTTTGATCTTTTGTGTTTTTAATTTCCTCATTAATAATAACATTTCCGTTACCCATAACATTCAAACTTGATAATGGGCAGTTGCAAAAAACCCATTGCCATGGAATATATGCATCTTTAAAGTTTTTTTGTTTATAAAACTCACGGTATAGAGATAAGTTTTTAACACACTCTGCACTATCTTTGCCATATTTACCAATTGTTGTAGCACTTTCGTTTTGCGCTTGTGCTTGAAACATTATTAAGCTAACAAAGGCTATTAATGATAATTTAAACAATTTTGTCTTCATTTTTTACTAGTTTATTATATTTATTAATTTTAATTATTTTTCTAATCTAATTTTTTTCTAACATACATATTATCCCAAAGTTTCAACCCAATATATATTTTTGTGAACGACTCTTGAATTAAATTGTTAGCAACAGTTCCTCTTTTACCAATTTCAACACCAATATTTAATGAATTTTTCCTCTTTAGAGGTATTGACAATCCAAAATTTATGCCATATTCATTTAAAGTAGTATTTTTTAATTCTAAATATGATTTGCCATACCTAAAACCTGCACTATATTTAATTTTTTCAATAAATTTATTTGAAGTTGGATTTATTACATACAAACCACCAATGGCTATTTGAAAGCTATTTGTTAGTGAATCTGATTTATTGTAAATTGAATACTTACTCCAATTTTGCCAATCGAAATCAACTCCAACTAAAAAATTATCCTCCTTGCCAAAAGAAAAGCCACCACCCAAAGACATTGGAATAGTTATTTTTCCTTCTTTGCTAACATTATTTTCAATTGTATCTTTTGTTACTCGATTTCCTAAAGAATTTATTAAAAAAGTTGTTGTAAAAATTTCGTCAGTAGCATTCAAATCTGATTTTATTCCATAAGTTAAACCGGTAGTAATAAAATAGTCAGACTTTAGCTCTTTTTTATATTGTGCACCAAGTAAAAAATTAAATCCTTTAATATTTGTTTTTACTTTTTCGTTTGTTCCCAAAAAGTTTAAATCGGTAAACTGTACTGATCTATTTTTATTTAATGTGCCAAAAATATATGATGAATTTAAACCAATTGATAATCCTTTAAAAATTTTCAAACTATTTCCCCAATATAATTGAGTTAATCCGCCATCTCCGAAATATTGATATGAGTGATTACCAAAATTTGTATCAGTTCCAGCAACAGAAATTTTATAACCAATATCGCTAAAAGGCAATACACCAATACTAGTTTTCCAAATTTTATTTATTGAAAATCCAAGCGAAATATAACCAAGTGAAATATAGCTTGATGATTGTTCAGCAGTACTGTTTTTAGCATTTCCATTAAAAGTGTAAATACTTGCATCTACCATAAAACCTAACGAATCGATAGATTGAAATGAGGCAGGATTACCTATATTAATTGTATTTCTTAATTGAACACCTTTACTTAACCCTCCCATTGATAAACTTGATATAGTATTTCGGTTATTTAATGTTCCTAAACCATATCGCGAATATGGTGAACTTATCTTGTTTTGAGCCATTGAAGCAGTTGTGCTTAGCAATAGAAATATTGAAATGTATCTAATTTTTTTAATCATTGAGTTCTAATAAAATGTTTAAACCTATTATTACAAGATTTGGGACTGCAAAATTGATATTTTTTAATGATTTTTCAAAATATTTTATTGCTCCACCTGTAATTATTATACTAATTTGTGAATATTTTTCTTCATAATTGTTTATCATACCATTGATTTCAGCTGTTGTACCTTGAATTACACCTGCCAAAATTGATTCTTCAGTATTTTTTCCGCAAAGATAATCAATTTCTTTATATTTTATTAATGGTAATTTTCCTGTAAAATTGTGTAATGCTTCAAGTTTCATTTTAATACCTGGCGAAATGCTGCCTCCTTGATAATGATTATTTGAGTCAATAAAATCGAAAGTAATACAACTACCTGCCTGAATTACTAATAAGTTTCCTTGCGAAATATATTTTCTTGCTCCAGTAACAGCTGCTATACGGTCGGTGCCAAGTGTTTGTTTGGTTTCATAATCGTTAATAAAAGGTAATTTTGAACTACTATTTACTTCAAAATATTGATAATGATTTTTTAACCAATGTTTAACAGCATTATCATTTTCAATAACTGAACTTAAAATAGCTTTTTGAGGTTTATATTTTTTATCAATTATTTCTAAATCACTTTCATTAATATGCTCAAATTGAAGTATATCAATAATAATATCGTTTTCGATTAACGCTATTTTTTGAAATGTATTTCCTAAATCTACGATTAAATTCATTTTTTTATGCAAAAATAATAAAGTAACGTTAAATGATACGTATTTATTTTAACGTAAAAAAAATAATATCATTGTATTGGTTAAAAACATATTGTATTTTTGCTAAAATTTTTTAATATTAAATGGAAGGTAAATTAATCATTTTTTCGGCACCATCGGGAGCAGGTAAAACTACCATTGTAAAAGAATTATTATCATCGGGCTTGCCTCTCGAATTCTCAGTTTCGGCATGTAGTAGAGCAAAGCGAGATGGCGAAATTGATAGTAAGGATTATTATTTTTTAGAGTTAGATGATTTTAAAGAAAAAATTAAACAAAATGCTTTTCTCGAATGGGAAGAGGTGTATAAAGGTAATTACTACGGAACTCTGAAAAGCGAAGTAGAAAGAATTTGGAATAATGGCAAGCATGTAATTTTTGATGTTGATGTTATTGGTGGTTTGAATATTAAAAAAGTTTTTCCCGACAAATCTCTTACAGTTTTTGTTCAACCTCCTTCAATTGAAATTTTAGAAGATAGACTTAGAAACAGGAGTACCGAAACGGAACAAAACATTTTAAAACGTTTAGAGAAAACTGCCTACGAGCTTACTTTTGCTCCTCAATTTGACTATATAATTATTAACGATAATTTGCAAAAGGCAATTAATGAGGCAAAAAATATTGTAACTCAATTTCTTAATTCTTAGAAAATGAACAATAAAAATAAAATTGGGCTTTTTTTCGGCTCGTTTAATCCTATTCATTATGGACATCTGATGATTGCAAACCATATAGTAAGTGATTACGATTTAAATCAAGTTTGGTTTGTAATTTCGCCTTGCAACCCATTTAAAGAAAAACAATCGCTACTTGATGAACATCATCGTTTGGCAATGGTTAAAATTGCAATTGACGATAATGTTAATTTAAGAGCTTCGGATATTGAGTTTGGTCTTTCGAAGCCTTCATATACTACCCATACATTAGCATATTTAATTGATAAATACCCATATAAGGAATTTAGTTTAATTATGGGTGCTGATAATCTTATAAATTTTAGAAAATGGAAAAACTATGAGTTTATTCTCGAAAACTTTGCAATATATGTTTATCCGCGACCTGAAGCCAATATTGATGAATGGTTAAAATATCCAAATATTCATTTAACCAATGCACCTGTAACTGATATTTCATCAAGTTTTATACGAAATAGAATTGCTAATAAACAAAGTATTCGCTACTTAATTCCCGATAAAGTAATTGAATATATTGACGAAATGCACTTCTACGAAAAAAGATAATTATCAACCATTTACTAATACTTCCAATCCAATAGCATTTCTCAAATCCAAATCGCTACATTTAATTAAATTTACACCTGGCAATGTTCCTTTTGCAAAACTGCCAAATTGATTTGTAATTCCCAAAAACTCCGCTCCATTATAGGTTGCCCAGCGAATAAGTTTTGGAGTAGTTATTTCCGGAAAATGTTTTTGAATAGTTTTAATCTCCTCTAAAATTGAAAGCCGGCTATTTGAAGCCAAACTATCGGTGCCAATAGTTATTTTTTCAGAATATTTTTCAATTAATGTGATATTTGGAAACCTGTTTTCGATATATAAATTTGCATTCGGGCACAAACAAAACCAAGCGTTAGTTAAAGTTTTTTGAATATTTTTTATATCAATTTCCGAAATATACGTATTGTGTACAAAAAGTGATGATAAACTTTTATCTACGGCATTATCAACAAATTCCGAAGGGCGACCCGAAACACTGGAAAACTGCTGAGGTTCAATTTTATATGAGCGAGTTCGTTCAATTATTTTTCCCGAATGTTCCATAAAAAATTCTACCTCATCTTCCGATTCCATAAAATGAATTGAGGTAATTGAATTATTTTCGCGTTGCCAATTTAATATATTTTTAAAAAGATTTTCGCTTAAAGAATACATAGAATGTGGTATAATGCTTGAATTGTAGCTCACATTTTTGAGTGTTTTAAATTTGCTTTCAGATATTTTAAAAATTGAATCGGCTTTTTCAATATCCGAACCAAAAACCTCAACAAAAGAGTGATAAAGCAATGAACTTCTTTTTTTTACATTTACACTATCTAAACTATTACAAATATCGGCAACTGCAACAATACCTTGCTCTTGCATAAATTTATCAGCTTCGTGTATTGATTCTTCAATAGTGTCTTGAGCTATAAATTTCTTTCTTTCAATCTCCAAAGCACTAATAAAATTATTTAATCCTGTTTTTTTTTCAATTTTGTTTTTCAGAAACGAGAGTTCGGTGTGGCAATGATTATTAACAAACCCGGGACAAATAATTCCGTTATATTTTTCAATATCATCAATTTGATAATAAAGAGTTTGCGGATTTATTAAATCTAATACTTTATTTGAATTATCAAGAATTAAAATACCATCTTTAATACTGTTTTCTATTCCATCAATAATATATGTTGCCGAAATTTTACGCATAATCAACAGTTAATATCCCAAAAATAAACATTTTTAATCTTTTTTGAATATAATATTCTAATTTTGCATATTATAAAATAAAATTATGCAAAAAGACATTAGAACTTTATCACTGTACGAAATTACTGAATTTGTTGAACTTATTGGCGAAAAAAAATTCAGAGCAAAGCAAATATGGGAATGGTTATGGAAAAAATCGATTCGCAGTTTCGACCTTATGACTTCATTATCAGTTGATTTAAGAGAAAAACTTAAAGAGTCGTTTACTTTTGAAACCATTACAATAAATTCGCAACATATTTCAACCGATAAAACTGTAAAATTTAGCTTTAAGCTAGCAGACGAAAATTTAATTGAAGGCGTTTTAATTCCAAGTGGCGATAGAGTTACAGCGTGCATTTCTACTCAAGCAGGCTGCCCATTAAAATGCGAATTTTGTGCTACCGGACAATATGGCTTTAAACGTAATTTAACAGCAGGCGAAATATTCGATCAAGTGGCATTGATAAACGAGTATTCGCAAAAAATAAACCATAAAAATCTTACAAATATTGTAATAATGGGAATGGGCGAGCCATTGCTAAACACAAACGCTGTTGTAACTGCAATTCGTCATTTAACTTCGCCCCTCGAAATCGGAATGTCGCCTTCGCGTATTACACTTTCTACTGCCGGTATAGTAAGCGAAATATATAAATTTGCCGATATGAAAACCGGTGTTAATCTTGCTATTTCGTTGCATAGTGCTATTCAAAGCGTTCGCGAATCAATTATGCCTATTGCAAAAACCAACAAAATTCCTGAACTTATTAAGGCTTTAAAATATTATCACGAAGTTACAAACGACAGAATTACATTTGAATATCTTTTGTTAGACAATATAAATGATAACAAAAAAGATGCACAAGCATTAGCAAACTTTTGCAAGAATTTTCCGGTAAAAATAAATATTATTGAGTACAATGAAGTTTCCGAATTACCTTATAAACGCTCAAGTGCTGAAATTAAAGAAGATATGATTACATTTCTGGAGGATTTGAATATAGTTGTTCAAGTTCGCCGAAGCAGAGGTGTTGATATTGCTGCTGCATGTGGACAACTTGCAAATCAAGGTCTCTAAAAATTGCTTTTATTTCGTTGAACGTTCAGGTAAGTGGTGACAGGTAACCGGTAAAAGGTATATAACATAAGAACTATTAACAATTATGTATGATAAAATACAAAAACTGTAATTGCGATAATAAAGATTGGGAAGAAATTGTAGTTAAAAATGACGAATATTTTCCCAATAGAACTGTAGTTTTTTACCATTGTAACTGCTGTGGAGAGGATTTTAGAATTGAAGATTTTGAAACCGGAGAAGAATTGTTTATTCCTTAAAATTAAACACTTTAAAAAATTATGAAAACCAATAAATATAAAATATCAGGAAACATTGTTGATGTAGTAAACGGTAAAATTTATAAAGGAGAAATAACTGTTGAAAACGGAATTATTACTCAAATAAATAACGTTGATAATTGTCCCAATAAATATATAATTCCCGGATTAATAGATGCTCACGTACATATCGAAAGTTCGATGGTTACGCCTGCAAATTTTGCTGAAGTTGCTGTTGTTCATGGCACTGTGGCAACTGTTTCCGACCCTCATGAAATTGCAAACGTGCTTGGTGTTAAAGGTATTGAATTTATGATTAAAAATGGAAAAACTGTTCCATTTAAGTTCTTTTTTGGTGCTCCATCGTGTGTGCCTGCAACACCTTTCGAATCGTCGGGAGCTATTATTGATGAAACTATTACCGATAAACTTCTTTCATCAAAAGATATTTACTATTTAGCCGAGATGATGAATTATCCGGGTGTAATTTACAAAAGCAAAGATGTAATTTCAAAAATAAACTCGGCTCATAAATATAACAAACCTATTGATGGTCATGCTCCTAATGTTTCGGGCGAAGATTTGTCGTTATATGCTGAAGTAGGTATTACTACCGACCACGAATGTATGAATATTGAAGAAGCTATTGAGAAAATTAAAAAAGGTATAAAAATCCAAATTAGAGAAGGAAGTGCAGCCAAAAATTTCGATGATTTACTTCCTTTAATTGATTTATATCCCGAAATGATTATGTTTTGCTCAGATGATAAACATCCTGACGATTTACTAAAAGGACATATAAATTTATTAGTTAAAAGAGCTATTAATAGAGGCTACGACCCAATTACTTTGCTAAAAATATGTTCAAAAAATGTAATTGAACACTATAAATTAAATGTGGGTTTGTTGCAAAAAAATGATGCTGCCGATTTTGTAATTATTGATAATTTAACCGATTTCAATGTTTTAGCTACATATATTAATGGAGAAAAAGTATCCGAAAATGGCAAATGCTTATTTAAAGTAACTCAATTATCGGAACTTCCAAATAATTTTAATGCAAAACCAATTACAGAAAATGATATAAAAGTTGAAGCTGTAAGTGAAACTATTAAATTGATAAAAGTAGATGATGGTCAGCTATATACATATTGCGAAAAAGAGATATTAAAAGCCAATAATGGATTTTTATATTCAAATTCGGAAAAAGATATTTTGAAAATTGTAGTTTTAAACAGATACTTGCAAGCATCACCGGCAGTGGCATTTATTCGTGGTTTTGGTTTAAAAACAGGTGCAATTGCATCGAGCATAGCTCACGATAGCCATAATATTGTTGCCGTAGGAGTTGAAGATGAAAACATAGTAAAAGCAATAAATTCGGTAATTGAATGCAAGGGAGGAATTTCTGTTGTAAATTCAAACGAAATACATATATTGCCTTTGCCAATAGCCGGATTAATGTCGGCAATGAATGTTGAAAGCACTGCAAAATTATATAAACAAGCAAACGAAAAAGCTATAAATTTAGGCACAAAACTAAAATCGCCATTTATGACCTTAGCATTTATGTCGTTATTAGTAATTCCCGAGCTGAAACTTGGGGATAAAGGGCTTTTTGATGGTTTGAAATTTCAATTTACATCATTATTTGATTAAAAAGTCAAATTATTTAACTTTTTTTCACAAACCACAGTAAGTACTTAAAACCACTACAATAGCTAATAGAAATTGTTATTTTGATAATTGAGGTTAAAAAATTAACATGATTTCAGTCAATATTTGGTTATTTTTGTTCCCTGTCAAAAAAAAATTGATACAAACGAAAAATTGAAAATATGTCCTTAAGACAAAAGACAATTGATTTAAAAGCTAGAATGCAAGGAGCTCTTCAGGGAGGTGGCTCTAAAGCAGTTGAAAAACAGAAAGCCACCGGAAAACTTACAGCTCGTGAGCGTATAATTTCCATTTTAGATCCAGGCACTTTTCACGAATACGATTTATTTGTGGAGCATGCCGGTAAAGATTTTGATATGGATAAAAAATATTTACCTGGTGACGGTGTTGTTACCGGAACAGGAACAATAAATGGATATCCAGTTTGTATGTATGCTCAAGATTTTACTGTTGCTGGCGGTTCGTTAGGTTATATGCACGCAAAAAAAATATGTAAAATTATGGATCACGCCATGAAGTTGAAAGTACCAATTATTGGTATAAACGATTCTGGCGGAGCTCGTATTCAGGAGGGTGTTAATGCACTTGCCGGTTATGGCGATATTTTTTATCGAAACACCCAATCTTCGGGTGTTATACCTCAAATATCGGTTATTTTAGGACCTTGTGCAGGTGGTGCTGTTTATTCGCCAGCATTAACCGATTTTGTGTTTGTGGTTGATAAAATATCGAAAATGTTTATTACAGGACCTGAAGTAATAAAAACAGTTTTGGGCGAAGATATTTCGCAAGAAGATTTAGGTGGGGCTCGTGTTCATGCTGAAATTGCCGGTAATGCTCATTTCTTTGCAAATAGCGAAATAGAATGTTTCGAGCAAATTAAACAGTTGGTTAGCTATATTCCTTGGAATAATATGAAAAAGGCTGAATCATTTTTGCCTAAATCGCCTCGAACTAAAGAATATAAAATCAACTCTGTATTTCCAACTAATCCTACTGAGCCTTATGATATTCGAAATGTTATTAAATCTATTGCCGATAATTCTGATTTTTTAGAAGTTCAAGAGCTATTTGCTAAAAATATTGTTGTTGGTTTTGCCCGAATTAATGGTGAATCTGTTGGATTTGTTGCAAATCAACCTATTGCTTTAGCAGGAGTTTTAGATTGCGATTCTTCCGATAAAGCTGCTCGATTTGTTCGTTTCTGCGATTCGTTTAATATTCCACTTGTTACTTTAGTTGATTTACCTGGTTATTTACCTGGAATTGACCAAGAACATGCTGGGGTTATTCGTCATGGAGCAAAATTATTATATGCTTTCTCGGAAGCTACAGTTCCAAAAATTACTGTAATCCTTCGTAAAGCTTATGGTGGTGGATATATTGCAATGTGTTCGCATCATCTAAAAGCTGATTTTGTATTTGCTTGGCCTACCGCCGAAATTGCAGTTATGGGACCCGAAGGTGCTGCAAATATTATTTTCCGTAGCGAAATTCTTGCTGCTGAAAATCCTGAAGAAATGCGTCAACAAAAAATCCAAGAATATAAAGAAAAATTTGCTAATCCTTATGTTGCAGCTGCTTATGGATACGTTGATGCCGTTATTGAACCAACTGAAACAAGAGAATATGTTACTCACGCTCTCGAAATATCAAAAAGCAAATCGGTAATAAATCCAATAAAAAAACATGGAATTCCTCCATTTTAATCTATTTATCTAATCAGATTTATTAACCTAAATTTTAAAAAAATGGCAAATTCAGAAAATCAAGAAAATCATAAAGTATATAAAAGAATATATGTATCAGTTAATGCTGGCGAAATTTATCCATTTATTCCGGGAACAGTAGTAAAGTATTATGTAAAAGTTGGCGATGCAATTAAACAAGGCGATAAGCTACTTGTGCTTGCTGCTATGAAAATGAACAACGATATACTTTCGCCAATTAATGGTACCGTTAAATCGATTAATGTTAAAGCAGGCGATGGAGTTAGTAAAAATGATATTATAATGGAAATAGCTTAAAAACTATTTTATCTACATTTATACCTATTAAAGAATTTTTTAGCTCTTTAATAGGTTTTTTAATCAATTTCAACATTGTTCGATAATAAGAAACTATTTAGTTCTAATTAATTTCTTATTACAAAGATGTAGCAGTTCTGTTGCACATGTAAAATGACAAAAGCACAACAGTTTTGCTGTGTAATCTTTGTAATAAAACAAAAAGAGTAAATAAAAAGCATAGTAGATGCTAAATAGTTTTTTTTTAGTGGGCAATAATGAATTTAAAACAAAATTCTTATTTTTGTATTATGAAGCCATTTAAAACAAATGAAGAATTATCTATATTTTTAGACGATAGATATTTTATTTATAATACAAAATCGTTTATTGAAAACGACCCAATAAGTATTCCGCATAAATTTTCAAAAAAAGAAGATATAGAAATTAGTGCATTTTTGGTATCAACAATTGCATGGGGACAAAGGAAAACAATAATAAATAATGGTTTAAAAATATGTTCGCTAATGAATAACAGCCCTTTTGATTTCATTATAAATCATAAAGATGCAGATTTGAAAACGTTTAGCAAGTTTGTTCACCGAACATTTAATAGCACAGATTTACAATATTTTATTATTGCTTTAAAAGAAATTTATTTGAATTATGGCGGACTTGAAAAAGTTTTTAATGATGGTTTTAAAAATGGAAATGCTTTTGATGCAATAATTTACTTTAGAAGCATTTTTTTAAATTTTGAACACGAAAAGCGAACTGAAAAACATATTTCAAATCCTAATAAAAATTCTGCCTGTAAGCGAATTAATATGTTTTTACGTTGGATGGTTAGAAATGATAATTTTGGAGTTGACTTTGGTTTATGGAATAAAATTTCTCCTTCAAAATTAATTTGCCCACTTGATGTTCATTCTGCAAGAGTTGCAAGAAGTTTAGGCTTATTATCTAGAATACAAAATGATAGAAAAGCAGCAGAGGAATTAACTAATAATTTATTATTATTTTGTGCAGAAGACCCTGTAAAATACGATTTTGCGTTATTTGGTGCCGGGGTTAATGAATGGTAAACGGTGCATGGTAACCAGTGCATGGGGTTGAGTAAAAAAATACAACTTATATCTTTTTTCTGCGATAATCAGTTCAATCTGCGTTATCTGTGTTCTATTTCTTCAACAATTCAACTGCAATAAACGTCATAACACCAACGCTATTTTCAAGAATTGGTTCATAAATATCGAAGTATGCTGAGTGAAGGTTTTTAATTTCTTTTGAATTTGGATAATCAACTCCAATTCGGTAAAAGCAAGAAGGAATGCGTTGCGAAAAATATGAAAAATCTTCGGCAGTCATTCGTAGGTCAATATCTTTAACAGAATCTTCTCCTAAGTACTCAATTGCAGCTTTTTTGGTTGCTTTTGTGGTAGCTTCATCATTTGTTAAAAACGGATATCCTTTATCAATAAAAACTTCAGCTTTTGCTCCAAAAGAGTTACAAGTGTTATGACATATATTTTCAATAATTGTGTGCGCTTTTTTACGCCAATTTTCTTCAAAAGTGCGAATAGTTCCCTGAATTGTAACCTCATCGGGAATAATATTTGTACGACCAAGTCCTTCAATTCTGCCAAATGATAATACGGTAGGAATTGTAGGAGGAGCAGAGCGACTAACAACTTGTTGTAGCGAAATAATGAGTTGAGCAGCAATGGTAATTGGGTCAATATTTTCGCTTGGATTGGCTGCATGTCCACCTTTCCCTTTTACAGTAATATATATTTCATCGGTAGAAGCCATATATTTACCCTCTTTTAAACCCAAAATTCCTGTACCAAGACCTGGCATAACGTGCATTCCAATCATAAAATCGGGCTTTGGGTTTTCTAAAACACCTTCATTTATCATCGTAATTGCTCCACCTGGGTATTTCTCTTCCGTTGGTTGAAAAATAAATTTTATTGTTCCTTCAAATTCTGATTTTAATATATTTAATATTTTTAATGTTATCAAAAGCGAAGCAATATGAGCATCGTGTCCGCAAGCGTGCATTACTCCTTCGTTTATTGATTTATAATTTACTTCGTTTTTTTCAACAATTGGCAATGCGTCCATATCTGCACGAAGTGCAACAACTCTTTTTGATGGATTTTTCCCTTCAATTACTCCAACTATTCCAGTTTTTGCAATTCCTGTTGTATGATTTATATTCCACTCTTTCAGTTTATTGCTAATAAATTCAGAAGTTTTAAACTCCAATGTTGATAGTTCAGGATTTTGGTGTAAATGTCTGCGAATTGTTATTGCTTCCTGAAGTAATTGCGCCGACAACTCTTTAATTTTATTCTTTAACTGGTTCATCTTGTTTAAAATTTTGCATTTCTACCATCTTTTTATAAACTCCATTTGCTTGAATTAAACTTTCGTGATTGCCACTTTCAACAATTTCGCCTTTTTTCATTACTAATATGACATCGGCTTTACGAATTGTAGAAAGCCTATGAGCGATAATAAAAGTAGTTCTATTTTTCATCATGTTGTCGATAGCTTCCTGAACAATACGTTCCGATTCAGTATCGAGAGCTGAAGTAGCTTCATCGAAAATTAAAATATCAGGTTTTTTTAATAGAGCTCGAGCAATACTTAATCTTTGTCGCTGACCACCCGAAAGCCTTGCGCCTCTATCTCCAACCATTGTTTTATAACTTTCAGGAAATTCTGCAATAAATTCGTGTGCATTAGCATTTTTTGCAGCTTCAATCACTTCTTGTTCGTTTACCGATTTTATTCCGAAAGCAATATTATTAAAAATCGAATCATTAAACAATATAACATCTTGATTTACAATTCCCATCAATGAACGAACATCAGAAATTTTAATATCTTTTAAATCAACTCCATCTATTAAAACTTTTCCTGAAGAAGTGTCGTAAAAGCGTGGCAAAAGGTCAACTAATGTTGATTTTCCGGCACCCGAATGACCAACAATTGCAACTGTACAACCTTTTTTAATATTTAAGTTTATATTTTTCAAAATAGGTTCGTTTTCATAGCTAAAACATACATTTTCAAATACTATATTATCTTTTAATTTTGAAATTTCGATAGGATTTTCTTTTTCAAAAATAGTTTCGTTAGCATCAAGAATTTCAAATATACGATTACCTGCAGCCATTCCTTTTTGAATACTATAAGTGGCTGAAATAAAAGATTGTGCTGGTGAAATAATTCGTGCAAAAAGTAAAACAAATGCTATTAAAATATCAGCTGTTATGTTATTCGAACTATCTAAAACCATTAATCCACCAAAAAAAACTAATATCATAAGGGTTCCAACACCTAAAAGTTCACTCATTGGGCTCCCAAGTTCGCTATAACGAAATAGTTTGTTCATTATTGAGTTATAGTTTTTATTTTGGTTATGAAATTTTTCGGAAGCCAAACCAATGGCATTAAAGCCTTTAATAATACGTAATCCCGAAATTGTCTCTTCAAAAACTGATGTAATTCCACCCAAAGCAACTTGTCCGCCTTCGGATTTCTTTTTGATTTTTTTTCCAATAAAAGAGATTAATAAACCGCTTATCGGTAATAATACTAATGAAAACATTGTGAGTTTAACACTCATTGAAATTAAGGTAATAAAATAGATAATAATCATTAATGGTTCACGCAAAAGCAGTTGAATTGTACTCATAACCGACCATTCAACCTCTGAAACATCTGATGAAATGCGAGACATTACATCGCCAGTTTTCATTTTTGAGTAAAATGATAGTGGTAAAATTAATAATTTATTGTAAACTTCATCTTTTAAATCTCGCACAACTCCATTACGTAGTGGCGACATAAAGTACATGCCCATATAACGGAAAAAATTTGACAAAAGTGAAAATACAA
Organism: uncultured Lentimicrobiaceae bacterium; assembly: GCA_964598505.1. Classification (GTDB taxonomy): domain Bacteria; phylum Bacteroidota; class Bacteroidia; order Bacteroidales; family WCHB1-69; genus CAZRCF01. The sequence continues at coordinate 14,343 of CAZRCF010000026.1, forward strand.
CTACTAAAACTGAGACTAATATTAAAGCATTGAATTTACCAAAATCATCAATAAATATACCCAATTTATAATAAATATAATTTTTAATTGCATCAAAATCCATTGATAATATTGGTTTTGATGTGATTTTAGCAACTTTTTCAAACAAAATATCTAAAAAAGGCATAACCATAACTAGCGAAAACAATGAAAATATTGAAAATAACAAATTACTGAAAAAATTCAAAACAATATAAATCCAATATTTTTTTGTGTATTTTATTATTCTCCAAAAGTTCTTCATCTGTTATTATTTGGGTTTTTTAATATCAGTTTTTATCTTCTCAAGTGTCACTTTTGTTATGCTGAACAAAGTGAAGTATCTCTATTTTGTCTTGCTGAAAGCAGTAAATGAGATTCTTAGCTATGGATCAGAATGACAAAATCCTTATTAACGTTCGGAATGACAAAGTAAACTATACAACACATTAAGTATATTTCATAGTTTTCTTGCAAACACTAACTTATGGCAAAGATAATAAATGATTTTGTATGTAGTAAGGAAAAAATGTTTGAAAAATAAAAATAAAATTTCTAATTATATAAATGAAAATGATTAATTTTGTAGCATGGAAAGTGTTAGACAACAGAAAGTATCCCGATTACTACAAAAAGAATTATCGGAACTGTTTCAGGAGGAAGGTCTCCTGTTTTCGGGTGGAGCAATGATAACTATTACTAATGTAAGAGTCTCCAGCGATTTATCAATTGCTCGAATTTACTTGAGTATATTTGGTGTAAAAGAGAAAAAAGAGATTATTGATAACCTAAAAAAACATACTCGCGACATACGGTTTAAATTAGGTCAGCGTGTGCGTCAGCAATTACGTATAGTTCCCGAAATAACATTTTTTGAAGATGATACACTCGACTTTATTGAAAAAATTGACAACTTATTGAAAAAATAACTAACACATGAAACGAGCATAAAAATCCTTTTCGCCCAAGAGAATGATTATTAGCGAGTTCCATACAACAAATAAAAAACAAAATAAAAATGAACGTATGAAATACGATCCAATTAAACACTCACTGGGTATAGTTTTTAACAAAAAGCCTTTCCTGCGAAAACTATTTTATCGCTTAC
>CAZRCF010000027.1:0-15460 GCA_964598505.1 uncultured Lentimicrobiaceae bacterium
GTTTTTTTATATATTTGTACTTGTTCTTCCATTTGGTCAGGTATTTCAAGACAAAAGTAAAGGAAGATATTTAAATTATTGGATTATTTTATAATTAAATATTGTATAACTTAAAATTCAAAAAATGTATTTACAACAAATATGTTCTTATGTTAAAGACGCTTGCATTGAAGCAGGAAACTTTATTAGAAATGAACAAGAAAAAGTAAAAGCTGAAAATATAATTTCAAAAGGGCTAAACGATTTTGTTACTTATGTAGATAAAACTTCCGAGCAAATATTAGTTGAGCGGCTTTCAAAATTAATTCCGGAAGCAGGTTTTTTAACCGAAGAAGAAACAATATCTACTGTTGGAAAAGAGTATAATTGGATTATTGACCCTTTAGATGGAACAACAAATTTTTTGCATGGTCTTCCACCCTACTCTATTAGCATTGCACTGCAATTTGAAGATAAAATTGTATTAGGCGTGGTCTATGAAATTTTTTCAAAAGAGATGTTTTATGCTTGGAAAGAAGGCGGTGCTTGGCTAAATGGAAAGCAAATATTTGTATCGGACAGAAATAAATTATCCGATTCGCTACTTGCAACTGGGTTTCCTTATAATAATTTTATTAAAATGGAACAATATATGCAATTGTTTGAATATTTAATGCAAAACTCACACGGACTTCGCCGATTAGGCTCAGCAGCAATAGATTTAGCTTACGTAGCTTGCGGAAGAATGGAGGCTTTTTATGAATATGGATTAAAGCCTTGGGACGTTGCAGCAGGAGCATTTATTGTAACCGAAGCCGGTGGAATTGTAAACGATTTTAAAGGTGAAAATAATTGGCTTACTGGTCAGGAATTGGTTTGTGGTAATATTCAGGTTTGCAACGAATTAACTGAACTTACCAAAAAATATTTCTATTAAATCAATAAAAAACTTATATCTTTGATATTCCAAAAAAAATATTTGAAATGAAAAAAACAATTACATCTATCTTATTGATATTATTTGTATTATATGCGAATTCAATATTTAGTCAAACAAAAATAAAATCTGTTTATGTTTTTAAAATTGATGAAGAAATTGCAGCACCAGCAGTACGAATTACCGAAAATGCTTTAAAAGAAGCTAAAGAATTAAAATCTGATTTAATAATATTGCATTTGAATACATTTGGAGGTCAATTAGATGCTGCCGAAAAAATTCGCACTTTTATTCTTGAATCGAAAATACCTGTTTGGGCATATATTAATAATAATGCAGCATCGGCAGGTGCCTTGATTTCATTATCGTGCGACAGTATTTATATGCACTCCGGAGCAAGTATTGGAGCAGCATCGGTGGTTAACCAAAACGGTGAACTTATGCCCGACAAGTATCAATCGTATATGCGTTCGATAATGCGTGCTACTGCCGAAATGAAAAATAGAAACCCTAAAATTGCCGAAGCAATGGTTGACCCAAGAGTTAAAATTGAAAATGTTAACGATTCGGGCAAAGTACTTACTTTTACGACCGATGAAGCTATAAAAAATAACTATTGCGAAGGTAAAGCTGAAAGCGTTCAACAAGTTTTAAAAATTGCAAACATTGAAGATTATTCAATAAAATATCAAGAAATATCATGGCTCGATAAATTTATTGGCTTTTTGATAAATCCTTTTATTAGTGGCATTTTAATAATGTTAATTATCGGAGGTATCTATTTCGAAATGCAATCGCCAGGAATTGGGTTTGCACTGTTAGTTGCAATAGTTGCTGCCCTACTCTACTTTGCTCCACTTTACCTCGAAGGATTAGCTGCATCGTGGGAAATTATAATTTTTATAGTTGGTTTAATTTTATTAGCAATAGAAATTTTTGTAATTCCAGGCTTTGGTGTAGCTGGTATTTCAGGCATTATACTAATTATTAGTGGATTAACTTTAAGTTTAATTAAAAATCAAGGCTTCGATTTCAGCTACCCAAGCATTAACAATATTGCTCAATCATTATTTGTTGTTGCATGTTCAATAACAGTTAGTTTTTTTGCTTCTCTTTGGTTAGGACAAAAATTATTTACCACTACTCGTTTTGGCGAATTTGCTCTTAATTCAACTCAAAAATCATCAGAAGGATTTAATTCTATAGATTCAAAAATGGTTGAATTAGTTGGACAAAAATGTGTTGCATACACAATGCTCCGCCCATCGGGTAAAATAATGATAAACAAGCAAACTTACGATGCTACTGCCGAAACCGGATATATTGATAAAGGACAAAATGTAAAAATAGTTCGATTTGAAAATCACCAGTTAATTGTTAGGATTGATTAAATAAAAAAAGTAAAAAGTAAAAAGTAAAAAGTAGAAAGTTATAAGTAGGAAGCAAGAAGAAATTTGAAAATTTTAAAATATATTAATGTGCTAATAAAAAAGACTTATAAACTAACAAAAATCAAAATACATTTGCATATTTATAAGAAAAAATGTAGGTTTGTAGTCTAATAAATAAAAATATATGAAGAAAAAGATATTAGTAATTATTACTGTTGCAATTAGCTTAACAATAATATCTTGTAATACAAAAAATGAAGAAAAGTATAAAAGTTTACCAAAAGAGTTAGCAGATATTTGTATTGAAATTGATAAAAACCCTTCAGATGCAAATCTATATTTAAAACGTTCGCAATATTATATTGGAAAAAAACAATTAGATAGTGCTTTTTCTGATGCTTTTAAAGCATTAAAATTAGATTCGTCCGACAGCAAATATTATCGTCAAATATCAGATATTTACTTTATGCGTGCTGAATTTGAATCTTCAGAGGATATACTTGAACGTGCTATTGTTATAAATCCAAAAGATATTGAAGCATTAATGAAGTTAGCAGAACTTCAACTCTATTATAAAAGATACAAAGAGATGGACGAATATCTAAACAAAGCTTTAGATATTGACCAAAGAAACCCTAAAGCATTTTTTATGAGAGGTATTTCTGCTAAAGAAAAAATGGATACTAATAATGCTATTAGAAACTTTCAAATGTCTGTTGATCAAGATCCTAATTATTATGATGCTTATATTCAATTAGGTTTAATTTTTCATTTAAAACATAATAAAATTGCATTAGATTACTATAATAACGCATTAAACGTTCGACCCAAAAGTATTGAAGCTCTTTATAATTCTGCGATGTTTTATCAAGAGACAGGTGAAATACAAAAAGCTATTGATAAGTATATGATGATTTTACAAATTGACTCAAAAAATAAAGTAGCAAACCATAATATTGGCTGGATAAACTTAGAAATTAAAAATAATTACGAAGAAGCAATTAAATATTTTAGTGCATCTATTTCTATTGATTTACAATATGTTGAAGCAATTTATAATAGAGGTTTATCTTATGAAAAATTAAAAAAATATGATTTAGCTCGTAAGGACTATTTAAAAGCAATAAATATTAACCCTGAGTTTCCATTAGCAAAAGAAGGAATTGAAAGACTTAATAAAGCAAGAAGGTAGTTACAAGGTACAAGTAAAAAGGTAAAAAAAGTACAAAGGCATAAGTTTTGAAATAAATGAAATTGAACCGAAACATTTTTTGTTTTTTTAACATATCATATTAAAAATAGGAGAAAAAAAATCATGAGTAAAAAAAATTACAGAGGAACTCCTTCAGGAGCTGTTTATGGTCTTGGATTAATAGGAGCAGCAATTTACTTTATTTCAAACGCAACCGGTTTTTGGATGGGTGTATTAGGCTTTTTAAAAGCAATTGTTTGGCCCGCATACTTAGTATATGAGGCTTTAAAACACCTTGCTGTATAAAATTATTGTTGTTTTTTGTAAAATAGATTATTTCTATACAAAACTTTTGTATAGAAATAAGGTTTTTAAAATTTCAGAAAGTCTTATAACATTTGAAACAACACTTTAAAATTATTTTATTAAAAAGAGACTGCAATTTTTGTAGTCTCTTTTTTTGTTTTTAGTAGTTTATTTCAAATAACAAATTATAACTTAAAAATAATATTATCTTAATATTATACAAATAATAGAATAGTAAATTTGATAAAAATATAAAGAATATTTTTAAATATATTTTTAAATATAATAACAGATTGTACAATTGATAGTAGAAATCAATACTGAATAAATTTTTCCTTTTGCTTATAAATTAAAATTAAACATAATTATGAAAATTAACGTTTGCTCTGAGACTAAAATACTGAATATGAAAGGTGAAGGTGTAAATACAGCATTTTTAAATTGTGTTGAGCTTATTAAAGAGAATAAAGATATAGAAGTATTCATTAATAATGAAGGTGTTGGAGATATAATGCATAGCCATTCTTATGGTCCATATTATTTCTTAAGAGGATTAAAATATAAAGGCAGAAAAGTTTATACAGTTCATGTTACACCCGATTCAATAAATGGCTCAATACCTGCAGCTAAATTTTTATTACCAATTGTAAAATGGTATTTCAAACAAGTTTATTCTTATGCAAATGTTTGCATTGCTATTAGTCCTATGGTAGAGAAAGCAATAAAAGATTTGGGAGTTAAAACAGACGTTATTGTTATAAACAACCCTATATTGGTTAATAATTGGAAAAGAACTGATGAACTTCGTAAAAAAGGAAGAGCTATACTGGGGCTTAAAGAAAATGAATTTTGTGTACTTGGTGTTGGACAATTAGAAAGCAGAAAAGGGTGTAATGATTTTATTGAAGTTGCCAAGCAAATTCCTAATGCTCAATTTCGTTGGATTGGTGGTAGACCTTTTGGTAAAATGACAGAAGGCGTAAAAAGGTTAGAAAAACAAATTAGTCAAGCTCCTCCTCATGTAAAATTTGCAGGATTATTTTCATTGGAAGATATGCCTTGTCTTTATGCTGCAGGAGATATGATGTTATTTGCTTCTTATCAGGAAAATTGTCCATTAGCTCCTATAGAAGCTGCTGCTTCGGGCATGCCGGTTATTTATCGTAATATTCCTGAATATAAACTATTATACAACCATGAATATTTAAATGCAGATAATAATGATGAATTTGTAAATTTGGTAAATTTACTAATGGTAGATAATGATGAATACAAGAGAGGAATAGAGATTTCATCAAAGCTTATTACTCAATTTGATAAAAATAATATTAGAGAAAAATTAATTAATGTTTATTCAGATTTGCTTAATTCTCAAATTAATACTCAATTAATTAGTCAGAATGTATAATGAACTAATCATTTTTATTACAAATTATGGTTATTTTGCAATTTTTATTCTTGTGTTTTCTCAGGAAATGGGAGTACCTAACCCTATACCAAATGAAATGGCACTTATAGTAGCTGGTTATTTAACATTAAAAGGGTTATTGTTTTTACCTTTGTTAATTTTAACAGCAATTTTAGCAGATTTTTTGGGAACATTTATACTTTATACATTATTCTATTTCTTAGGATCATATATTATTAAAAACAAACCAAAATGGATGCCAATTTCTATAAAAACTATCGAAAAACATTCAAATAAAATATCAAACGGTAAAATTATATATATATTTATTGGGCGTTTAACACCATTTATAAGGGGTTACACATCAGTTGTAACAGGGTTATTGAAAATTAAGCCAAATATATTTTTACCAATTGCTATTGTATCTGCAACAATATGGAGTACATTATGTGTTTTAACTGGTAGATTATTTGGTATTTATTTAACCGATTTTTTTGAAAACATAGGTGAAGTTAAAATTATTTTGTTGGCTACTGGTATTATGGCTTTATTAATTTTCGTAATTATTAAATATTCAAAAAATAGCTCTTTTATTTATAAAAAGAAAAATTAAAAAATATTTTTTTTAATAATTTATTAATATATTCTTTAAAACTGCAATTATATTGCTAATATACTGATAGTCATCGTATAACTTGTGTATAAAAGCATTTTATTTTATAAACTGAACTATAACCGATAAAACATACTCCACACCTATCGCAATAACAATAAAACCAATTATTCTCGATAAAGCATTAAGCCCCGATGCACCTAAAAATTTCACAATATAATTTGAGCTTCTAAGAATAAAAAATATCAATATCGAAATTGAAACCATTGCTAAAATCATTGTAATTATTTCAATTAAACCGTTGTACTCTTTATTATAAGCAATTAATAAGGAAATTGTACCCGGACCGGCTAACATTGGAATAGCCAATGGAGTTAGTGTAATATCGGAACGTTTTGAAGCATCTTCTTTTACCGATTTTTTCATTCCCTTATGCTTTGAAAAAGTACCATTAAGTAATGCAAAACCGGAAGTTGCAATTATTAATCCGCCAGCTATTTTTAATGACTCAATACTAATACCAAAAAAATCAATTAAATATTTACCTAAAAAGAAAGATATTAAAAGTATAATTAAAACATTTAAAGAGGTAAAAAACGATATATTAATAACCTCTTTTTTGGTTTTTTCTTTTGTTAAACTAACAAAAACAGGCACTGTTCCGAAAGGATTCATAACCGAAAACAGTGCTGCAAATAATAAAAAAAATAGATTCATTTAATAAAATTTGTTATTTTTAATATTCATCATTTTTTTTCTGATGTTTAATAATTTTGCCTTCCACTACAAAAATTATTGACTCGGCAACATTAGTTGAATAGGCAGCAATACGCTCAATTAAATTAACAATTATCATTAAATTTGTAGCTACCAAAATAACCTCTTTTTGATTCATCATCTCCTCAATAATTTTTTCAGATATTTGCTGGCAACTATCTTTAATTGAAATAGCATTTTGAAAAATATCATTTGCGAAAATTAAATTGTGAGTTTTAATTAACTGATTAACATCTTTATACAACATTACTGTTTTATTGGCAACATCTGAAACACCAAATTCTTTTGAAAAATTTGAGTAATCGCATAAAGAATCAATTCTTTTTGCAATATTAACTGCATGATCGCCAATACGTTCTAAATCATTATTAATTTTTAATGATGAAATAATATATCTTAAATCAGTAGCAACTGGCTGTTGCAAGGCAAATATTTTCTGACAAAGTTTATCAATTTTTACATCTAATTTATCAACCTTATTGTCATTTTCAATAACAAGTTTAGCCAATTCTATATCACAATTATTTAAGGCAATAATTGCATTACTTACTTGTTCTTCAACTAAATGACTCATTTTTATAACTCTTTCGGTTAGTTTTTCGAGTTCATTATCAAATATTCTGTATTTCTCCATTTCTGTCATTTTAATATTATATTGCGACAAAATTAACCAAATCTTCCGGAAATATAATCTTCGGTTTGTTTTTTGTCAGGGTTTGTATATATTTTTTTCGTTTTATTATATTCGATAAGCTCGCCTAAGTAGAAAAACGCTGTATAATCACTAATTCTGGCTGCTTGTTGCATATTATGCGTTACAATTACAATGGTATAATTTTCTTTTAACTGAACTATCAACTCTTCAATTTTAGAAGTAGAAATTGGGTCGAGAGCACTTGCAGGTTCATCCATCAATATAATTTCAGGATTTACTGCTAATGTTCGTGCTATACATAAACGCTGTTGTTGTCCACCCGATAAGCCTAATGCCGAATCGTGCATACGATCTTTTACTTCATCCCAAATTGCAGCATTTTGTAGCGATTTTTCTACAATTTCAGTTAATTCATTTTTGTTGTTAATACCATTAATGCGAGGACCATAAGCAACATTTTCAAAAATTGACTTTGCAAAAGGATTTGATTTTTGAAAAACCATTCCAACTTTTTTACGAAGATTTACTACATCAATATTTTTGTCGTAAATATTTATGTCATCAATTAAAATATTTCCTTCAATTTTTACAGAATCAATTAAATCGTTCATTCTGTTCAAACTTCTTAAAAATGTAGATTTTCCGCAGCCCGATGGACCAATTAATGCAGTTACTTTATTTTCAGGAATATTAATTGTAACATTATTAAGAGCCATTTTGCTTCCATAATGCAAATACATATTTTCTGTTTGAATCTTTATATTCTTCATTCTATTTTCTTTTTTTTAAACTATGCGTCTTTTTCTAATTCTATATCTTAAAATTATTGCTACAATATTAAGCGAAAATGTTAGTAATAATAAAACTAAAGTTGTTCCAAATTGTATTGGTAAAGTTTGATCAACGTTTGCCGATTGAGTAGTCATAATATAAATATGATAACCTAATACCATAAACTGGTCGCTCAGCGAACCGGGCAGAGTAGCTAAATAATAAGCCGCTCCAGTAAAAAGTATCGGCGCTACTTCACCTGCTCCACGACTAACTGCTAATATTGTTCCTGTCATAATTCCGGATGATGAACCTGGCAAAACTACTTTGCGAATTGTTTGCCATTTTGTAGCTCCCAGAGCAAGGCTTGCTTCGCGTAATTCGCGAGGAATTGTTTTTAATGCTTCTTCCACCGAAACAATTACAACCGGAAGTGTTAGCAAAGCCATTGTTAAACTTGCCCATAAAATATTTGGTTGTCCCCATTTTAATTGTCCACCCAAAAAAGCACTATCTATTCCTGTGCCAACAAATTTTATAAAAAAACCTAAGCCAAATAATCCATAAATTATTGAAGGTATTACAGCTAAAGTTCTAACGGCAAAGCGAATACTTTTTGCAATTATAGAATTTTCTTTTGCATATTCGGTAAGGTAAATAGCCGTAATAGTGCCAAATGGAACTGCTGCTATCGACATAATAATTACTAATATAGCGGTGCCAAAAATAGCCGGAAATATTCCACCTTTTGTCATACCTTCGGTAGGAAATGAAGTAAGAAATTCCCAAGTAAACATACTTTTACCGCCATTAAAAATTACAATTAACATTACTGCCAGAATAGCGATAATGATAAGTGCCGAAGCGAGAGTTATACCCTCAAAAATAAAACCTTTGGCATCTCTTTTGAATCTTTTTATCATCATTTTCCTTGAATTTTTTTCATTAATTTACCTTTAACCCAAAATTCGGCTATTGCATTTATTATAAATGTAAAGATAAACAGCATAGAACCTATTAAAAACAAAACATTATAGTGAGTATCGCCAAAAACAACTTCAGCCATTTCGGCACCAATAGTTGCAGCCAATGTACGAACCGATTCAAAAGGATTAATACCCATCATTGCCGCATTACCTGTAGCCATTAAAGCAATCATTGTTTCGCCAAAAACTCTACCAATTCCTAATAATATTGCTGCAAATATACCTGGTGTTGCAGCCGGCAGAATAACAAAAAATGCAGTTTGCCATTTTGATGCACCTAATGCAAGGCTTGCCTCGTAATATGTTTTTGGCACAGCAGTTAAAGCATCTTCGGTAATTGTATAAATAATTGGTATTGCTGCTAATCCCATTGCAATACCTCCTACAAATGAATTTAAGCGAATGTCGTAACCAAATAAATTTTGCAAAAATGTAGCCATTACCATTAAAGCAAAAAAACCAATTACTACTGATGGTATTCCTGCTAATAATTCAATTGTTGGTTTAATAATTTCTTTAAGTCGCTTGTTTGCAAAAACAGAAGTGTATAATGCAGCTAATATTGCCAAAGGTGCAGCAAATAATAATGAAATTAGAGTTATTTTTAAAGTTCCTAAAATTAGTGCTAACAATCCATATCGTGGATTATCTGAAACCGGTTGCCACTCTTTTGTAGCCAATGTTTTTAAAGCATTTCTGTTGTTATCTTCTGTTTTGCCTTCATCAGTCAATGATTCCGTAGGAGTTTTATTTTCACCTATCATCATTGTATCACTGTTTGTTTCTACTCCGTATTGTTCTTGTTGAGCCGGTTCTGACTGTTCAACTCCATACTGTTCTTGCTTAATTGGCTCATTTGTTTCAACTCCGTACTGCTCTTGTTGTATTGGCTCTGATGGTTCAACTCCATATTGTTCTTGCTTAGCAGGTTCAGCATTTTCGGTACTATATTGCTCTTGTGATGTTGCAGTTTGTTCCGTTTTTGGTTTTGATTTTTCGTTTAAGTTAAAAATTGGAAATGATTCCCTAAATACGAAAAAAAATATCAATACAATTATTGTAATTGACATAAAAGCAACACTTTTGATTATTTTTTCAGCAATAAAATCCGACCACCGAAATTGTTTTTGAGTTATATCAATTTTACTGGTGAAAGTTGGTTTTTTAATTTTAAAAAGACCAATTATTTTACTAAAAAACTGTTTTATTTTATTCATTTGTTTGTTTTAACCATTTCGTTTTTTAAAAAAATAAAATATTGAACAAGGCAAATATGTTCACCTTGTTCAATATTTGAGTTAATTGTTTTTTCATTATCGAACTGGGAAATAGCCCATTTGAGTTACTAAACCTTGTCCTTCGGGACTTAAAATCCAATCAATATAAGCTTTTAAAGCACCGGTTGGTCTGTTTTTTAAATACATATACAAATATCGGGTAATAGGATATTGGTTTTTCTTTATAGTTTCTGCAGTAGGCTCATAAGCTATACTATTAGCATCTTTTTTTACTTTACAAATTTCGATACCGGTAGAATAAGCTGCACCACCATAACCTATACCATTAATATCTTTTTTTACAGCATTAACCACAGCAGCAGTACCGGGAAGTGTTTGACAATTTGGTGCATAATCTGATTTTACAACATAATCTTTAAAGAAAACATAAGTTCCGGAGCTATTTTCTCTTCCATAAAGTCTGATTTCTGCATTATTACCACCAACATCTTTCCAGTTTTTAATTCTACCCGAAAAAATATCGCTTAGTTGTTTCAATGTTAATTCTTTAACTTTATTAGTAGGGTGTAAATAAATTGTAATACCATCTTTTGCACATGGCACTTCAACTCCAAGAGTATTATAACGTGCTTTTAATTTATCAATTTCTGTTTGTTTCATCTTACGGCTGGCGTTACAAATATCGGTAGAACCATTTATTAATGCCGATATTCCAACTCCCGAACCACCACCAGTTACTTGAATTGATACATTTGGATTTTTTTTCATATAGGCTTCAGCCCACTTTTGAGCCAAAATAACCATTGTATCTGAACCTTTTACAGTAATTCTTTCTACGTTTATAAACGCGTAACTTAAAATCCCAATTCCTATTATCATTAGGAAAGATGCTATTTTTTTGTTTTTTAATATTTTCATTTTTTTTGTTTTTTAAATTTATTGATTATTAATGTACTATTTTTTGATTTTTTATTTAAAATTTTGCTTGTAATCTTAAAGTAAATTGATTTTGCGGAAATATTTTACTATAATCATTTTTGTCGGTTGTTCCATCAGGTTTTGTATATGACTCTGTTAAATTACCAAATCCTGCTGCATCTTTTCCAACTGTTTCGTTTTGAATTATTGCATAAGCTAAAGTAATTCTTATATTATCATCAAAATAATAGTGCCATGCAAAATTGAATGTTGAATAAGCTAAATCTATTTTACTGCTTTTCAATGAACCTATTTTATTAGTGTTATCTCCTGCATATTTTATAACTTTTATGTCGGCACCTTTTATATCAGTATTTGGGTCATAAAAATCGTATCGGAAAGCAAATTGATTTTTTACACCAACATTTTTAATAAAATACACATAATAACCTTCAAAATTATTTTGGAAATTAGGTAATAAGTTACCATTTGAAAATTTAGAACCACCAAGCATTGCATTTTTTCCTGTAATATATTCACCCTTAAGCGATAAACCACCTAAAACATCAGCAAATAATTGAAATTCTCCACCAAACCAATTTCTTTTAACAGCATTGCCAATTTTTGAAGTTTCAATTGTTTTGTAATCGCCTAATAAAGTAGCATAAGTATTTGATTTTAAAGAGCCGAAATAACCGTGAGCACCAATATCAAGTCCACCGAAAGAACCTAATTTAAATGAATAAGTAGCTCTAACCATAATATCTTTAAAATTATCAATATCTTTGTTTTCAACTAAATTACTTGAAGTTTTTCCGGTAGTGTCTGAAAATTGATTAATACCACCATCATTTCCATTAAACATTGCAAACTGAATTTTTAAAGGAATAATTTCGGGATTAGCTTCAATTTTAAAACCTATTGCTCTTTCGCCTGGGTAAATTGCTCTTATTACTCCCGAACGCTCAGGTAGTTCGCGTTGGCTTGACGAATACTCAACTTCATAATTTAATCGATTGAATTTACCGGCAGTTAAGCTAAATGTTTTTGCAAAAATTCCGCTTTTAATCCAATGCTCGTTTAAAACAACATAAGCATCTTTTAAAGCAAATCCACTTGGCAGAAAATCGGATTGTAAAACAAACTTTACTCCATCTGCAGCTTCATACGCAGCTTTTAATCTTGCTCTTCTTAATGAAAAAGAATTTGCCGGAGAAGTAGCTTTATTTTCAAAATTATCAATCTGACCTTGCATATAGCCTGAGAACTTGATTTTTGATAATTTTGATACTTCACTTTCGGAAGTCATTAAACGTTCGTCAATACCATTAATACGATCTTTGTTTTCGATTATTTGCTCTCTTAGTGAATCTTCTACATTTTGAGCTTTGGCATTTATTACTAAGCATCCTAAAATTAACACTAATAAATAAACTTTTTTCATGTTTTTTCTTTTTTGTTTTTAATTTTTTTAATTAAAAATATTTTCAGTGCAAAAATAGTGTGCAAAATTGTAAATGATGTTAAGTTAATATTAAGTAATGATTAAGAAATTATTCAGAAATTATTCAGAGTATTAATATGCTGATATTATGTGTATTAATTGCTAGTGTAAAAAAATATTGCTTTAATTATTCTTGTTATATTAGTGTTGCAAACAATTTATAATATTTTTTTTATAAAATTGAAACATACAATAATTTTTTTATGAGGTTGCTTCAAGCTTAATTAGGTTAAAATTTTAAAATAAATATTTTTTATTGTTAGTTTAAAAAAAAGTTTTAAATTGCATCATAATATGCACTTAACCTTAACTTAACATTAAGACAATATTAAATTAATATTAGATAGAACAATAATCAATAATTTTGTACTTTATTATTAATTAAAAAACAAAAAACATGTTTGGATTAGACTTAGGGCTTTCAATTTTGCTGATACTTTGCATTATTGCAGTTGGTACATTTGAATTTATAAATGGATTTCATGATACTGCAAATGCAGTTGCAACAGTTATTTACACACGTTCGTTAAAACCGCGTACAGCAGTAATATGGTCGGGGATTTGGAATTTTATAGGTGTAAACGTTGGAGGTATTGCAGTTGCAATAGGTATTATAAACTTATTACCTATGGAAGCACTTGTTGATCAAAATGTTTATCATAATGTAGCTATGATACTTGCATTGCTAATTACCGCCATAATTTGGAATTTAGCTACTTGGTATTTTGGAATTCCTTGCTCAAGTTCTCATACACTTATCGGCTCAATTTTTGGGGTAGGGTTAGCATTTATGTTTATAAATCCCGATGGTGCAGTAGCTTTAAATTGGAAAAAAGTTGCTGATGCCGGTTTATCACTATTAATTTCACCGATTTTTGGTCTTGGTTTTGCTATGCTTATGATGTTTATTTTTAGAAAAACTGTTAAAAAGAAAAAATTCTTTAAACCGGAAGATAACGATAAAAAGCCTCCATTTTGGATTCGTATGACATTAATTGGTACTTGTACAAGTGTTAGCTATTCGCATGGTTCAAATGATGGACAAAAAGGTGTTGGCTTAGTTATGATTATTTTAATAAGTCTTTTACCTGCAAAATTTGCTTTAGATTCATCAAAAAATCAAAGCAATATGCTTGGTAATGTTACTGCAATTAGTGCTTATATGAACAAAATTGACACAACCAAGATTGCTAATATAAAACAATTATCAAGTATTAATATAGTTAAAAAAGATCTTTTAGAAATTGACCAAATTATTAAATCATCAGATATTACAAAAGAAATTGATGAATCATTTAGATTTCAAATTCGTACAGATATTATTACAATTTCAAGAACTATTGAGAAAATGTTAAATGACAAATCATTTGTTAATTCAAATAATTTAACGAATAAAGATATTAGCCATTTAAAATCGAATATAAAAGAATTGAAATCGTTTACCGAATTTGCTCCATGGTGGGTAATATTGTTTATTTCGGTTTCGCTTGGTCTTGGAACAATGATTGGCTGGAAAAGAATTGTGGTAACAATAGGCGAAAAAATTGGAAAATCGCACCTCTCCTACGCTCAAGGCGCAAGTGCCGAAATTGTTGCAGCAAGTACAATTACAGCATCAACAATGTTAGGTTTACCGGTTAGTACAACTCATGTTTTATCTTCGGGTATTGCCGGAAGTATGATTTCCGAAGGAGGAACAAAAAACTTACAACCGGCAACTATAAAAAACATTGCAATTGCTTGGATAGTTACAATTCCTATTACAGTAGCAATGGCTTGTGGTTTGTTTTTATTATTTCGATTATTTGTAAGTTAATTATAAGTATTTTTTAATTTTTTTTTTTTGAATATCTTGTTGTGCGAAGTTTCCGAACTTCGCACTTTTTTTATTTGCTGAATTCATTATTTAATGCGAAGTTACAAACTTCGCACAACGAAAGTTTAAAGAACATATTTTGTAACTATTAACAATAATGTATTTATTTGACAATAATCTTTTAACTATATTGTTTATATTTTGTAATTTTGTATAAAATATGAAGATTGACAGAGTTAAAAAATCATATAATTAAAATATAAAAACGAGATGAATACAATAGCCATAAACAACAAATCAATTGATATTTTTTTTAAATTTCTATCAAAAATGGATACAAATTCTAAAAAAAAGCTTATTATTAAACTAACCGAATCTATTGGAAATTCAAAAAAAAACAAAAATAATATAAAAAATTTATTTGGTTCATGGGTTGATAACCGAGAATCGGATTTAATAAATAAAGAAATAAGAGATTCGAGATTTGACAACCGCGATATTATAGAATTTTCATGAATTACCTATTAGATACAAATATTTGCATCCATTTTTTTAGAGGAAAATTTAACCTTTTAACTAAATTTGAAGAAATTGGTATTGATAATTGTGCCATTTCAGAAATAACCCTTGCAGAATTGGTTTTTGGAGCAGAGAAAAGTCAGAATCCGAAAAAAAATCATAAATTAATTGAAGATTTTATCGAACAAATTGCAGTTATACCTATTTATAGTGCAATATATAAGTATGGTAAAGAAAAAGCAAGATTATGTTCATTAGGAATAAAAGTTAGCGATTTCGACTTACTAATTGGCTCAACTGCTGTAGAAAATGAATTAGTAATGGTTACTGAAAATGTTAATGAATTTGAAAGAATAGATGGTATTAAAATTCAAAATTGGATTATAAGATAAAATTATTTATTAATCAATAGTTGAAAAATAATCAATTTTAATTACTATAACTCTCTTT
>CAZRCF010000028.1:0-15454 GCA_964598505.1 uncultured Lentimicrobiaceae bacterium
GTGCTTCGCTCTGTTTTACCGAAGAAATATCTATCGTTAACAAATCGGCATTTCGCACCATTGGCTCAATTTCCGATATAGCATTTCGGGCAATTCCTAACCGATAAATATCGAAATATAGCTTATCCATTAGTTCAATTGCATCTTGCTCAACAAAATATGTTTGATAGCCAATATTTGTATAATTAAAAAGATAGTTTGGCTGTTGAAGTATAATTTTGCTTAAATACGATTTTGATGTAAGAGGCTCATTATCTGTTCCTAAGTCGAAGCGAGAATCAATTGCTGCAATGTTTATTACTCGTTTTCGCTTTTCATAAGCTTTGTACATTGCGTAAGTTAAATCCTGGCTTCCTCCAATTATAATTGGTAATATGTTTAATTCTAATAGGTTATTAATTAATTCTGTAAGGGCAAAATAGGTATCTTCTACTTTATTGCCTGGTTTTAGATTTCCTAAATCGACAATTTTTATTTTATTTGCACCTGAATATAGTTTATATAAATATGTGCGAATATAATTGGGAGCACTTGCCGAACCTGCATTTCCAGCACAATTTCTATCTTCGGGAACACCAATAATTGCAATATCTGCTTTTGAATATTTTGGAAAGTTTTTCCCGGTTCTGTAAATATCAATTTTATGACCAATTTTACTTTTTGGTTGCAACTGAAAATCAAACCCTATACTTTTTTCGTTTATAGGTTCAAGATAGATGTTAATTTCCATAACAATTATTTTTTCGGTTTTGTAACCTTTTTAACAACTTTTTTTGAAGTTTTTTTTGCAATTACTTTTGTCGTTTTTTCAGTTTTTATTGTTTTTGCACTTTTTGTTTTTGTCGATTTTGCAGGTGTCAATGCAATAATTTCTTTACATTCGGCTAAAGTTAATTTCTCCGGAGTTTTGTTTGATGGTATTTTGAAATTATTTTTTTCAAAAGATATATATGCACCATATTTTCCCGAAAGTACTTTTATTGAGGAGTCTTCGTCAAATTGAGCAATAGTGTTTTTTGCTTCGCTTTGCAATGCTAATGCAATTGCATCTTCCAAACTTAATGTTGCAGTATCCGATTTTCGTGGTAAAGCATAGTTTTTTGCACCAATTTTAATATAAGGTCCATATCGTCCTACAGCTACTTGAACTTCCTCATCATTATGTTTACCTAATATTCGTGGAGCATTTAGTTTGGTTTGTACTCTTTTGGCTTCAATAATTTCAATTGCACGAGATAGTTCTACTTCTAATGCGTCTTCTCCTTTTGGTATAGAAATAAACAGACTATTGTGTTTAATATAAGGACCAAAGCGTCCTATTGCAACAACTACCTCTTTGTCTTCAAATTCGCCAATTGTTTTTGGTAAATCAAATAACTTCAAGGCTTCTTCTAATGTAATTGTTTCTATTGATTGATTTTTATTTATACTTGCAAACAGTGGTTTTTCTTCTTCATCGGCTGTTCCAATTTGAACCATTGGACCAAACCGACCTAATCGGGCTACAATTTTTTTGCCTGTTTTTGGGTCGTTTCCAATTAAGCGTTCGCCACTTACTTTTTCCGATGTTTGTAAGGTGATTTCAACTTGTGGGTGGAATTCTGAATAGAATTGTTTTATCATTTTTGTCCATTCAATATTTCCCTCTGCAATTTCGTCAAACTCTTTTTCTACATTTGCTGTAAAATTATAGTCCATAATTTTATTAAAGTTGTCCGACAAAAAGTTAGTAACAATAATTCCAATGTCTGTTGGAAACATTTTACCTTTTTCAATACCATAACTTTCTACCTTAATATTGTGTTTTATAGTTCCATTTTTCAAGGTAAGAGTGTTATAATTTCTCTCTTTTCCAGGTCTATCTTCGCGAACAACATATCCGCGTTTTTGAACTGTTGAAATAATTGGAGCATAAGTTGAAGGGCGACCGATACCTAAATCTTCAAGTTTTTTCACCAAACTTGCTTCGGTATAGCGTGGCGGATTAAGCGAGAATTTTTCTTGAGCATTTATTTCAATAGGAGTTAGTAAATCTCCTTTTTTAACAGGTGGAAGTGTGCCTTTTACTTCATCGTTTTCATCATCATCGTCTTTCGATTCTAAATAAACTTTCAGAAATCCATCAAATTTAATAATTTCGCCAATAGTTATAAAATGTTCTTGGGCGTTTGATACTTCGATTAAAATTGTTGTTTTTTCTAACTGAGCATCACTCATTTGCGATGCAATAGTGCGTTTCCAAATCAGTTCATATAAACGTCGAGCACTTGCATCTCCTTCAATAGAATGTTGAGAAATAAAAGTAGGACGAATTGCTTCGTGTGCCTCTTGAGCTCCTTTTGTTTTGGTAGTAAAATTTCTTGTTTTTGAATATTCTACTCCATATTGTGTTTCAATTTCTTTTTTTGCAGTACTTATTGCCAAACTTGATAAGTTTACCGAATCGGTACGCATATATGTTATTTTTCCACTTTCGTAAAGTTGCTGTGCTACTGTCATGGTTCGCGATACCGAAAAACCAAGTTTTCTGCTTGCTTCTTGTTGTAATGTTGATGTAGTAAAAGGAGGTGCAGGCGATTTTTTGCCTGGAGTTGTTTCTATTGATTTTATTGTAAATTTTGCAGTTTTACATTTTTCTAAAAAAGCTTGTGCTTGCTCTATTTTAGGATATTTTTCAGATAAATCGGCTTTTAGTATGGCTTTTTTTGAATTTGTTTGAATTTCAAATTCACCTACTACTTTATATAATGATTTACTTTCAAAATTTTGAATCTCTTTTTCGCGTTCAACAATTAATCGAACTGCAACCGATTGAACTCTACCTGCCGAAAGTGAAGGTTTTACTTTTCTCCACAAAACAGGCGAAAGTTCAAACCCAACTAATCGGTCTAAAATTCTTCGTGCTTGCTGAGCATCAACTAAACCAATATCAATTTTTCGTGGATTTTGTATAGCTGTTTCAATTGCTGTTTTCGTTATTTCGTGAAAAGCAATGCGTTTTATTTTATCTTCACTTAGCGATAATGCTTCTTTTAAATGCCACGATATAGCTTCACCTTCGCGGTCCTCGTCAGTAGCCAGCCAAACTATTTCTGCATCTTTCGATAATTTTTTTAACTCATTAATAATTTTCACCTTATCGGCAGTAACTTCATACAATGGTGTAAAATTATTTTTAATATCAATACCTAAATCTTTTGCGGGCAAATCGCGAACATGTCCCATACTCGACCTAACTACATAATTAGCCCCTAAAAATTTTTCTATTGTTTTTGCTTTTGCAGGTGATTCTACTATTACCAAATTCTTACTCATCCGATTTATTTTGTTTTAGTTTCGGAAATATTTTCGTGCAAATATATAGCTTATTTTAAAATCGACCAATATTTATGATTTCTTTTATGGTTTTATAATACTTTTTAATATTTTTTTCCTGAAAATGTAATTAATTCAATAATTTTAACACATTATTATTTTAAAAAGCCAAATTACAAATATTTTTATAGAATACAATAAAACGCATAAAATACTGATGAACAAGAAATAGTCGTAAGTCATTATGTTGGTATGTTTTATCAATTTCAAATTTTCAAATTATTTTTACCACTAAGGCATTCAGTACACAAGACTCACTAAGTTTTTTCATTAGCACATCTTCACATTAGCACATCACTTCACGCTTCCAACTTTTCCCTTTTTACTTTCTACTTTTTACTTCTATCCTGCATCATCTCGAAAAACTTCCCCTTTTTAGCTAAAAGTTGTTCATAATTACCATTTTCAATTATTTTTCCCTCATCAAAGACAATAATATTATCAACCCAATTTATAGAAGTTAATCGGTGGCTTACCAATAATACTGCTTTATTTTTTGCTAAGCTTTTAAGTTTTTCTAATAATTGTTGTTCAGTTTCAGTATCTAATGCACTCGATGGTTCGTCCATTAAAACTACCGGAGTATTGCGAAAAAATGCTTTTGCAATTGCAATTTTTTGCCATTGACCAATACTTAAATCTTCACCTTTTTCAAATAAATTACCTAAAATTGTATCATAAGAGTTTGGCAAATTTTCAATAATATCATCTATACCGGCTGATTGGGCTGCTTGTTTTATCTCCTGTAATGTATATTCTTTTTTGCAATCACCTAATGCAATATTTTCTTTTGCCGCAATATTGTATAGTGCAAAATCTTGAAAAACAGCGGTTATTTGATTTCTAATTTCATCGTCTTTGTAGTTTGAAATATCTTTATCATCAAATTTAATATTCCCTTTTGTGGGTTGATAAAATCCGCATAAAAGCTTAATTAATGTAGTTTTTCCCGAGCCATTTGCTCCTACAATAGCTGTTATTTTCCCTTTCGGAATTTCTAATGTTATATTATTTAAAGATTTTCGTTGGCTCGATGGATATTGAAAACTTACATTATTAACATAAATTCCTTTTTCAATTTCTGTAAGTTTTTTATTTGTTTGATTTTTGGTATAAAGGTTTGGTAAATTTATTAAACTAATAAAATCTTTTATAAAAATATGGTCTTCAATTAGTCCGGCAAGCGACTGAAATAAATCTTTCATTACTGCAAAACCTCTTTGAAAAACAAGAAAAAACAAAACTACTGTGCCTATGCTAATTTGTTTGTTTATAGCTAAATAAGCAACCATTGCAAACGACAAAAACGTTACTGATGTTGTAAAAATTTGTACTATAATGTTTGCTAAAGTGCGTTTATTTATTACTCTGTTTTTTTCATCAAAAAGTTGGTTTTGTAATTTGCCAAAACGATTTGTGAAAAAATGTTCGAGGTTAAAAAGACGGAGTTCTTTTGCAAATGCTTTTCCTGTTAAAATATGGTTATAATAGAACATTTCACGTTCTTTTTGACTATTTTTTTTAGTCAATACGTAAAGTTTTTTCGCGTAATAAATTCGCGTAATAAATTCGGGGAAAGCTGCAATTAATATCAATAAAAATACTGACCAATGAACACCTAAGAGCATTACAAATATTATTACCCACGAAATAGTTGATTGTACCAACGATAAACTTTCGTTTATCATTTTTAATGGACGAAATCCTGCTTCTTGAACTCCTCTATAAATTTTATCTTGCTGGTTTGAATCTTCAAGTCTTTCAATATCTATACTTGAGTGTTTTTTATGAAGTAGCTTATAAATATAACTTGTAATTGATTGCGATAGCTTTTCTTTTCTTTGGCTGCTAAATACTGAAATTGACGATTGAAGAAAAAATAAAATTCCGGTAATAACTATTAATAATAATATTGAACTAAAAACGGTTTCACTATCCGAAAATTGATTTATTGAAGTCAAACTATCAATAATCTCCTTTATCATATATATAACAGCAAAAGGTAAAATCCCTTGAAGTATTGATATTAATACATTTTGCAAAACTATTTTTTTCGACTCTTTACAAATAAATTTAAAATCTCTAATAATTTCTAGAGTTGTGGTTGCTATTTTTTTATACATTATAATTACAAATAACCATAAACCGATAAAAGGTAATAAAGCCTTATTAAATCTAATTATCCGTTTCGATTTAAGTTGATATTTATGATTTTCTAAGTCAATTTCTCTGTTTTTGTGAGTAATTGATACTATTTTTCCTGTAAATTCTTTTTCGGTTATTGGTTTATCGTTTTTTAACTCCGAATCTCCTTTTGTAATTAAAATTTTGTCTCCATTTTCGGATATTACTTTAATTAAACGATGAGCTATCCACTTGTTATTTAACTTAAAAACAATAATATCGCCAATATTTAACTCATCTAACTTGCATTTTTTTATTAATGCAATATCACCTGCTTTAATAAAAGGATACATGCTATAACCACCCAATTTTACTTTTACAAACTGGTTTGAGTTTAACAATTCATCTGTTAAATCGAGCAAATCGGGATATATTTTTGTGTTATTTTGCATGTTCTTTAATAAATTTTACAATTTCATTATCTGGCTTAAAACCAACAGAGTAAACTGGAATTTTTAAGCAAAGTTGCGATAAAAATTCTAAATGATGATTTAAAATTTCTTTACTATAACTATGTTGTATGCAAAAAGCTAATATTGAAGATATTGCATAAGCTCCTTCAACTTTTTTTATTATGTTTTTCGAATTATGATAAATTAAATTTATTGAATTTAAAGGTATTTTTTTTGAATTATCAATGTAGAACATTGGTGTATTATAAATATTGTAACAATTATTTTCTTTTCGGATAATAAGTCTGTCGTCGTTAATAATTTGTGCTCCAGATTTTTGCCATAGATTAGCCATAGTGCTTTTTCCTACACCCGAAAAACCAGTAAAAATTCTACCCATTTCGTTATCAAAAATTCCTGATGCGTGAATCATTATTGCATCAAATTTTACTGTTAAATAATAAAAAATCAATGGTCCCATAGGGTATAGGAGTGGGCATAGTATTCCGTCTGTTAATGGTTCTGTGTATATTGTCCAATTACTGTAATCTTTACTTAAAAATGCTACTTGTTGAATTTGGTTTATGTTTGTAGGAGAGTATGTGATTATTTTATAGCCGTTTACATCATCAAAT
Source organism: uncultured Lentimicrobiaceae bacterium (assembly GCA_964598505.1). GTDB lineage: Bacteria > Bacteroidota > Bacteroidia > Bacteroidales > WCHB1-69 > CAZRCF01. The sequence continues at coordinate 6,587 of CAZRCF010000028.1, forward strand.
ATTGAAAAGTATTCTTGATTATTGTCTTTTGCTTGAAATATAATATTTTTTTCTTCTTTAATATTTGTGGGAATTCCTGAACTAATATCAACTATTATATCAGGATTTTCACAATTTGAATTTAAAATAAAGTGAGTATAGCCTTCATCTAATCCAATTATTTCTTCGGGTTTGCACCGTAGTTGAATTTTAAAACCAGCTATTTCTATTGTTTTTAATTTCATATATTTTAATACCACTTACTACATATAATTTTTTTACCACATAAGGCACATAAGTACCACATAAGTTAGATACGTTAATTTTTTTCTTTGCGTCTTTGCATTTAGTTGTTTGTTATTAGTAACGAAATTTTCTCTAAAAACTCTTCTATGTCTTTTTTAGCTGTTATTTCGTCAATACAAAATTCTTCGGTTAGAGCTTTTACAATATCGTCAATTGTTTTAACACCATCAATATGCCCCCAAATAAAGCTGCCTACTTCGTTTAAAGTATAAAGTTCGGTCATATTAGCAACATTGTTTTTTATTGGCACTAAAATTAGCTCCGAACCAATATTTCTTGTTCCAAATAAATGTTTGTTATTATATATAGTCTGCAAATTCATCTTGTAAAGTATTAAATATTAATTAAAACAAAGATAAGAATTATTTTTAAAAAGGAAGGCTAATTTTTGTCATTCTGAGCCTTAGCGAAGAATCTCTATTAAATAGAACGCTTATAAACGCTGAAAATAAAGGTGAACACAGAAAAAATGGGAAGATGGAAGTGGGAAGTTTTTTACAAAAAAAGTCCCCAAAAATGGAGACCTTTTTTAAAATATTTTTTAAACAAATATAACAAACTTGTTTAATATATATAAATCAAAGATTTTATTTTAGAATTTAATTATTTTAAAAGGATTAAAACTAAAATTATCAGGGTTTATTGAGGTTTCATCAGGATTTTCTCCTGGTCCAATTCCAGACATCATAATTAAAGAGATTTCATTATCAATTTTTATCTTATCTATTTCTGGACGATTATAAGTTTTCTTTGTTAGTGTTTCCATATAATATTTTTATTTATTTATTAATAATATATTTTCGTCTTGAAATATTTATTTATTGATAAAAATTCGTTTAGTAATCGTTTTTTTGTCAGTAGTATATTTTACAATATAATAATTGGTAGCAGCATTAATTGTAACTGTATTATTTACGTTTGACATATTTTGAGAAACAATAATATTTCCCAGAATATCGTAAACTGTAGCAATACCATTTAAAGTTTCGTTACTGTTAAAAATTATTTGATTGTTTTTACCATATATATACATTCCGTTTCCGGCTTCTTCTGAAATTGCATTAGCTCCTGCAACAAATTGTATTGAGAAACGATTAGTATTATCAGTTACATCAGATATAAATTGATATTTACTATTGTTAGCTAAATTTAATATAGCACCGGTTTCGTTATCTTTAAAATAAATTGAGCTACACATATTGCCTAACGATTCAACGTTTGAAAAATCAAATTCAAAGTAAGCAACTTCGTTTGTTTTAAAGCCTATAGGTATAATTTTATCAGTAGTTAATTCACTTTGAGTGTTTATTGATAACTTTTCGGCACCTGCAATAGTAAATATTTGAGGAATGTTATATTCATCGTTAGCAAGCCATTTATAAGCGTCAAATTGACCATCGAAATTATCGGTTGCATTATTATTAAAACGAATAACTGTTTCATCGGATAATAGGTTCTTTTTGCTTGTTATTTTTAAGCGTAAGTAATTATCATCATTATTTGATTTATATAAATTTTGACTACTAATAGCTTTTGCATCATTATTAACAGCAAGCGAGCCATTTGTTTGTCCTGCAGCTACACGAACCCAAAAACCTTGCATTGAAGGAATAAATTGTGTTCCTCCATTAGTTCCAACTCCATCAATATATGAGGCGTAAGTGCCGGTACCGGTTGTCATATATATACCATTATCAATATTTGTTTTAGTCCAACCTGTAACCGATTGCCAATCTAAAGCACAAGGGTAAGGATTTCCTAACAAATTCCAGCCTTCGTTTGCATCGGGTTGCGAAGCAGTGCGTGTTAAAGGTATTGATTGATTTCCGGTATTTAAAACTCCTGTAAAAGGAATAGTCCAATCAGAGTAAAGCTCACCCGAAACACATTTGCGACCATATCCTCTCATTATTGTTAAATTTTCGGGTACTGCATTAATGCTAATATATGTATTTGTAGGCTCGTTAGGATAATACAAACTACGCGATGGCGATGCAGTTGTGAATATTGAAGAACTTAAACTTGCAACAGGTGTTGATAAATAGTTCCAATATGATGTTCCATTTGAATTCATCCAGCGGTTAACTGTTGCTTTTATATTTGGTGTTGAGCATATAAAATTGCCACTACCCATTGGCATAGCATTTAATATAAAATGTGTATAGTCATCGGGAGTATAAGCATTGACATTTACTTTTAAAGTTTTAGCTGAATCTATTGTAAGTATTGTAGGTAATGCTAATGACCCACTTCTTACAAATAAATTATTTACGTTTGCATCTATGTTTACTAAACAAACACCTCGCGATTCAACTGGCGGATTTGCTGTTGTTAATGTGCCAATACTAACACTTGAGTCTAATGAGTTTGGTACAACATTACGATTTGGATGTCCAGCAGGTAATGTATTATTCCAACGAGCTGCATCACCGTAATTGCCCACTTGAGTAAAGGCATAACCGTATAATGGGGTGTTTGCTACAGAATCATATAAGGTTTTATCTGTGCCAGTAATTAAAAAGGCATCCATTGTTTGTCTTGTAAATTCACCATCTCCATTCATATCATAATCAACATAGCAGTGATTTACACTACAAAAGTTAGCAGTAGTAACAAACTGTAAATTTGGTAGTACAGACCTGAAATTATGATAATTAGCTGACGCGATAGAAGTGGATGAATTAGCTAATCTTACCTTGAATGTGCCAATTCTTTTCCAATTATTATCAGTAAGACAGGTAACTATTTCTCCAGTTAAAGCAGATGCTGAACCCCACTGTAAAATAGTTCCGCTTCCAACACAAGTAAATAAAGCATTAGAAGGCAAGTTTTTAGTTCCTCTCATTTCAGAAGAACCAGTAATATAAGCCAAACTTCTATTATTAACATGTGTATGAGGATTAAAACCACCACCATTTAACATTGAAGTATTAAAAGCAATTTGAAATTGCATTCCAGCTATTGCAACAGTATCTATTGTAGGATTTGTAGAATTATTTTTTATACTAACATCAAATCTAAATTCTGTTTCATTAATTTGAACAAAATTATGAGTTTTCATAGCAAATTTTCTTTGACTAAATCCATTCTGAATAGAAAGAAAAATGCCAATAATTGTAAATGATAAAATAAGTATTTTTTTCATATTTTTTAATTTTTATTGTAAAGTATAAAAAAATCTTTAAGGTGTTTGTTTAACAACTCCATTACTAAAAGCAGCAGTTACGGCTTCAATATCGCCAGTTGCATCAACAACACCATCCCCATTAATATCTGTAATAGCATACCCTAAAACTCCATTACTAAAAGCAGCAGTTACAGCTTCAATATCACCAGTTGCATCAACTACACCATCTTGGTTAACATCCCCAACGTATAACCCATAAACACCTGTAGCAAGCAGCTTCATATTGCTGAAATAAGCTTGAGTAGCGGCGGTAGTAAAGTCGTAGTTAGTTATTTTATTAGCAAACGAAACCGGTAAAGCAGATGTGGTTTCAATATGGTTGCGAGTTCTTACTGTAATGTAATAGCTACCACTATATGAACTTGGTATTGTAATATAAGTTTTGCCATTTGAATTTGCAGTTCCATTTTGGTTAAGCTCAACACTGTAAGCTGTGTAAACTATTGTGTTATAATTGGCAGCATCGTGTAGTTCAACGTAAATAGTATCAACTATATTACCACCCCATTTTGCTGTAATTCCATCGGCTGTAAGGCATTGGTTCATATTGCTGTTGGTAGTGTTATATAAACCTTGCAAATAAACTTTTAGGTTAAGCTGCCTAGCTTTTGTGGGCATAGGAGGCGGTCCTACTTGGGCGAAAGCCCAATTGCTTAGAAATGCTAATAACAGTAATAATGTAAAAGATTTCGTTTTTTTCATAACTTTTTATGTATTAGTTGCTATAAAATATTTTAATGTAAAAATCTATTTTGTGCAAATATAAATAAAAAATATACTCAATGCAAGTTTTTTATTTTTTTATTTCATTATATAATTGTTGAAATATTAAAACATCAAATTTAATTTATTTACAAATAATTATTTTTTTGAATTAAAAATTATATTTTTATTTTTTATAACATCATTATTATTACTCCAATATACCGCTAAATAGGCTGTTTATATAATAAATATTGATTATGTTTTAATTAATAAAAATTTATGTTTTAATTTGTATTTTAGTAATTAAAATATATTTTCAAATCAATTATCCTTATGTTAAATAAATCATAAATATTTTTAAAAATTATATTAATGTTTTTTAAATAGAACACTAATAACACAGAAAAGACAGATTAGACAGAAAAAGGATTATAAGCATTTAGCTATTAGCGGTTAGCTACTCGTAACTCGTAACTTGTAACTTTTTTCACCAGTCAGGCACTCAGAACACTAAGAGCCACTTAGGTTTTTATTCGCCTCTTAATTCTCTAAATCTTTTTCGTGCTTCAATAACAAACATACTACTTGAGTAATCGGTTATTATTTTTTGATAAAGGTCTAAAGCTTTTTTTGAGTTTTTCAAGTAATATTGATTTAATTCAGCAGCAAGAAACAGAGCGTCATCGGCTAAAATATCTTCGTTATAAAAATCGGCAAGTTTAAGCAAAAGGCTATCGGCAGCAATATAATTTCCTTTACGAATCATAATTTCAGCACGTTTATATAGCACTTCATCAAAAAGAGAATGATAAAGACCTAACATTGCAATTGAGTCGAGATACTTCATTGCTTCATCATCTTTTTTACGATAAAACATTAAATCGGCATTAGCGTAATGCATTAGTGCAATATTAGTACTATCATCATCTTCATTATCTGCTATTAGCATATATAACTGCATAGCATCGTTAGCTATTAGCTTGGTAGTGGCTGCACGCAGAACATCAAGCTGAGCTTTTGCCCATTCAAATTCGCCAATATAAAACGATAATTTTGCATTTCTAAATTTTGCTTCGTGACCAATTGTATCGTTAGGGAAATCTTTTTCCACTTGTGAATATAAAAGTGTAGCTTCCCAAACATCATTATTAAATAATAAAATGTCGGCTAAATCAATTTTACACTCTGCTTTATCTTTTGCTGCTATACCAGGGATTTTTAAAGCACTATCTAATAAATTTTGAGCAATAATAGTTTGATTTAAGTAAAATGCTTTTAAGTGAGCCTGATTGCGAATAAGTGAAACTACTTGATTATTAAATTCTGTTTCGATAAGAAATGTTGTGTATTCTTTATCTAATTTTTCAATTTTTTTAATATCGGGAGAAAATGAACTTGTAAGTTCTTGAAATGTTACATCGAGCAATTGAAGACGGCTTCCAAAGTAATAATCGTTTTTTTCACCTTTATCAATAATATAGTTAAATGCTTGGGTGGCAATACTCCAAGCTCTATTTTCTTTAGCAATATTAGCAAATTCAAAAACACGCGAATCGTCTTTAAAACGTTTGTCAATTGATTTTACTTGAATAAAAGCAATATCGAAATCACGATGTTGAAGCGAAAGCCAATACATTAGAACCGCATATCCTATTTTATCGGGATATTTTTGGGTGCGTTTTAATATAGAAGTGCGAATTGCTTCATATTTTGAGCCATCATTGTCATCAATAAAAACTCCTTGTAATCGAACTTGTATATCGTTAATATTTTTTGGGTCTTGATCAATAAGGTTAAGATACTCATCCATCATTAATGCAATATTTCCTTCTCGTTGATGAATTTGAGCAATTTCGATACTAAAAATATATTGGTTATTTAGGAGTTTTCTTCCTTTTTTATACGTTTCAATTGCCAAATCGTTTTGTCTTCTGATTATAAAAGCATTTGCCAAATCAGAAATTTGATTTTGCTCGGGTTTTAGCTCTTCAATAGCATTTTCATACTCTTTTTTTGCTTTTGATGGCTCGTTTGAAACTTCGTAAATATAACCTAAATCAACGTTATATCGAGGTAGATTATCATTTTTTCTTCGCTGTTTTTTAACAACTTTTTCGGCTTCCTTATATTGTTTTAGTTCAATTAATGTTTGAAAATAGTATGTGTAATAATAAGCATCGGGACGTTTATCATAAAGTTTTTCAAATAATTCTGCTGCTTTTTCAAACTCTTTATTTGAAAAATATTGAACAGCCAATTGCTCATCATTTGTTTGAGGCTGAGCAATTAACAATAATGGTAATAGAGTAATTATTAAAAAAAACCAACGAAGAAAGTACATTATTTTTTCTTTTTATAAGATTTTTTAGGCGAAGAATTAATTTGCTGAATTAATAAATTAACTTTTGGCGATAATGTATCGAATTTTGCAAATTCAATAGTCATCAGTTTATAATACTTTTCAGCTCCAAAGTGAAATCTATTTGCGTCTTCAGTTTCAATTTTTAAATACGATTCAGCTTCCTTTTTATTAATATTCTTTTCGATCAAATCTTTTTTCAAAGTTATAAGCTGATTGTGTAAAAATGAATAATCTTCAACTATTTTTTTATACCTATTTGTATGCTTGCGCAATGGTTTTTCAATATCTTTAAAATTTGTAAGTAACATCCAATTAGAGTCTTTTTTATTAAAATCGTATAGGGAATCTAATTTTTTATTAATAATTTTATAATCGTTGTATTTTGCTTGTACAACTTCTAAGGTGAATTTGGATAAATTAATACTATCAGTTTCAATTAACGAAATAGTTGAATCTAATTGGTTTATTTGCTTATCGAAACTTGGTTTGCAAGAACTGAAAATTAAAGTAAAAATAACAATTGTAAGAATTAAAGGTAAAATGATTTTTTTCATGATTATTTTATTTTTTATGTTACGAAATTATTGAAAAACCTGTATAAGGAATTAAAACTGCCGGGATTTTAATACCATCGGGAGTTTGATTATTTTCGAGCAAAGCAGCTACTATTCGAGGCAAAGCTAATGCACTGCCATTAAGAGTATGAGCCAATTTCATTTTGCCATCGGTATCTTTAAATCTAAGTTTTAAGCGATTTGCCTGAAAACTCTCGAAATTAGATACGGAACTAACTTCTAACCAACGTTTTTGAGCTTTCGAATATACTTCTAAGTCGTAAGTTAATGCAGAGGTAAAACTAATATCGCCACCGCACAAGCGAAGAATATGAAAAGGAAGCTCTAATTTACGAAGAATTGAAGCTACATAATCTTTCATCTCTTCCAGAACATTATATGATGTTTCGGGGTTGCTAATTTGAACTATTTCAACTTTATCAAATTGGTGTAAACGATTTAATCCACGCACATCTTTACCATAGGAGCCGGCTTCGCGTCGGAAACATGCCGAATAGGCACAATTTTTCAAAGGCAAATCGGTTGGTTTTAAAATCACATCGCGATAAATATTTGTAACAGGAACTTCGGCAGTAGGTATCAAATATAAATTATCGGCTGCATCATGATACATTTGTCCATCTTTATCGGGCAACTGACCGGTAGCATAAGCAGAAGCTTCATTTACCATATAAGGAGGCTGAATTTCGGTATAACCATTTGCAATTGCTTCATCAAGAAAGAAATTTATTAATGCTCGTTGCAAACGTGCTCCTTTTCCTTTATAAACTGGAAAACCGGCGCCTGTAATTTTATTTCCAAGTTCAAAATCAATTAAATCATATTTTGAAGCAAGTTCCCAGTGAGGCAATGCATCATCTGATAAATCTGATGCGTCTCCTTCGCTATGAATAATTTCATTATCATCGGCACTCTTGCCTTTACCCACCGATAAATGTGGTAAATTTGGCAACTTTACAATTAATTGTTGTTGCTGTTTTTCAAGAATATCTAAGTTGTCGAGATGTTTTTTTGTTTCAATTTTTAGTTCAGCAACTTGTTCTTTAAGTTTATTAGCATCGGTTGTTTTTCCCGATTTATACAAATCGCCTATTTCTTTAGATAGAGAGTTCTGTTTTGCAAGTAAATCGTCAGAAATATTTTGAGTTTCTCGGCGTTTTTCATCTATTGCAATAATTTCATCAATAATTTCTCGTGCATCAAAGTTTTTAACACTTAAACGCTCAATAACGTAGTCTTTTTTTTCTTTTATTAGTTGTATTTGTAACATATTGAAATTGTTTTTGGCAAAAATAATCAAAATTATGGTTATTATTTTTAAAAAATAAAAAAATATATGAGTTCGGAACTCTCGAAGAGTTCGGAACTCTATTATGGAACTCTAAATATTTTTACATAAATTTTAGATAAAACAAAAGTAAATACTATTTTTGTTGAAAAAATTATTTTAATGTTCGATTATACCTTTTTAGCAGAAAAAAAACCAAGTATAAAACTTCTTTTTTTGGTTTTAATTTTTATTGGCAGCATGATAATTATTCCAATTTTTTTGATGCTTGTAGCATTACCAATTTGGGGCAACGATATTGTTATGCAAGGCTTTCAAATTAATAGCGATTCGTTAAATTATATGATTTTTGTTCAGTTTTTTACACAAATTGGTGTTTTTGGATTTAGTGCATGGTTTTTTGCTCGATTGGTTGTAAAAAAACCGTTTAATTATCTCAAAATTACAAAGAAAATATCTTTAAAAA
>CAZRCF010000029.1:0-10693 GCA_964598505.1 uncultured Lentimicrobiaceae bacterium
TAAAAGCTATTAAAATAATAAAAAAACATAAAATATAATTAAAAATGAAAAAAATCAAATTCGCTATTTTAGTAATTATTGTGTTTATTGGAAATCAAAATTCTTGTTTTTCGCAATACAATGAAGGAGACACATTAAAATTTTGGTCGGTAACATATATTGATTGGCCTCCATTAATTGGTTCGCCTCAGCGTGAAGTAACTGCAACTTGTAAAAAAGCCGGCAATCATTGTTATGTTTTTGTAGAAAATGAAGCTATACAACCACCGCAATCACAAATTGACACATTAGTTCATAAATTTGATAGCCATTTTTACGATTCGCTTACTTCAGTTTACGGTCCTATCCCAAATGTATTTGATAATGATTCGAATATTTTTATTTTAGTTTTAAATGAGTCGAATTGGGGAGGCTATTATGATCCTGCACAACAAATGTCAGATTCGATTGTGTTTGCAAAATGGAACAGGCATAGCAGCCAAAGAGAACTTATTTATATAGCTTCTAATTCTTTTTTTTATGCAGGTGAAATGGTAGCCCACGAATTTGGACATCTTTTACATTGGCAACAAGATCATTCGCCTGAGCCAATTATAAATCCAATAAAATTTTGGGAAGAAGCATGGGTTGATGAAGGTTTTTCAACTTTTGCAGAAATTTTTCTTACAGAAAATATTTATCAAAATAATATATATAATCAATCTTTTTTTGCAAATAATCCTGATATTCCGCTAATATATTTCTCTGATTATAATCAAGTAAGATTATTTATGTTGTTTATGTACGAACATTTTGGTAAATGGAATTATATTTCTGCATTGATAAGCAATCAACTAAATGGAATTTGTGGAGTTGATAGTACATTGAAAAAATTAGGCTATTCTGAAACTTTTGATGATGCTTTTGAACAATGGACTATTGCAAATTTTGTTGATGATTCGGTTTATGCTAATGGGAAATTTAATTACAAACATTATAATTTTCCTCCGTGTTTTGTTTCTAATAATCACTCTGCATTTCCTACCAGTATTAATAATTGCACTGTAACACCTTATGGTTCAGATTATATTTCTTTTTATTCCTCAACACCAAAATCAATAATAATAAATTTTAGTGGACAAGCAAATGCTAAATTTAGAGTTGATTTTATATTAAAAAACACTACAACAAATCAAATTGATAGCATTATTAGTTTACCATTAAATAGTCAAAATAAAGGAACTTTTATTACTAATAATTTTGGAACAGATTATAATAAAATTATTATGGTTGTTATGAATGTAGATTCGGCAATACATGAAGGCAGCTATGCTACATACACATATTCTGCCGAAAATAGCTCTGGAATTGAAGATGTTAAAGAAAAATTATTATTATCTGTTGTTCCAAACCCGGTAAAGGATTCTGTAAATATTGTAATGGCAAATAATAATAATACATTACTCGAAATTATTGATGTTAAGGGGAAAATACATTTTAGAAAAAATTTCAACACTACCACAACGATAAATATTAGCAAGTTAGCGAAAGGAAATTATGTTTTGCGATTAACAAATAATAGAGAAACATTAATTGAAAAAATTGTAAAAGAATAAGTCAATAAAAAAAATTTAAGTGATTATTATTAGCCACTTAAAGTTTGATAAGTGATATAAATTAAAAATTAAAAATAATAATGAAAAAAGTAATAATTATTTTCTTGCTTGGTTTTATAATATTATTATATGGATGCTCAAGCATTTATCAAACTCCCGATGCTATTACTATAGCAGAAAGCCATAAAACAATTGCAATTATACCTTCAAAAGTATCGATAAAAACAAATAAAAGAAATCGTATATGGGCAGTTAAAGAGCAACAAAAAACTGCATCTATCGATTTTCAAAGGGAATTATATCGTTGGATGTTGGAAAGGAAAATGCAAAGAAGAATTTCGGCTGAAATAATTGATATTGAAACTGTAAATGCAAAACTTTCCAAAGCAGGATATTTTAATGACTCTGCACTTACGTTAAAAGAAATTTGTACGCTATTGAAAGTTGATGGATTAATTACTTCAAATTTTGATTTGTCGCAACCCTTATCACAAGGAGATGCTATTGCAGCTGGTATTGTTTTTGGTGTTTGGGTTCCTACCAATAACGTTAGAGCTGAAATTGAAATATTTGACGCTTTACAAAATAAAATGATTTGGAATTATTTTCATAAATTATCTGGTGGAGCTTTTTCTAATGCCGAAAGAATTGTTGATGGAATTATGATGAGAGCAACAAAAAAACTTCCATATAATGTTAAATAGAATATTGCAAAATCAATATAATTTATAAAAACAAATTTTTAATATTTTGAAAATAGCAGTTTTAGAACCTATGAATATAGGTAAAAAGCACTTACAATTATTTCAAAGCCAATTACAAAAACTTGGGCATGAATTTGTTTTTTACCCTTCGCGAACTGAAGAAAAACCTGAACTTATTGAACGAGCGAAAAATGCAGATGTAATTTTATTATCAAATATTCCTTTCGATGGTGAAATGATTTTAAAATGCCCAAATTTGAAAATGATTTCAGTTGCATTTACCGGTATTGATCATATTGATATTAATACTTGTAAAAAACAAGGAATAACTGTTTGTAATTCAGCAGGATACTCAACCCAAGCAGTAGCCGAACTTACAATAGGTTTAATATTTGATGTTTTACGAAAAATAACAGAACTTGATGCAAATACAAGAGCCTTACAAGATAGAAAAGGATTTATTGGACAAGAATTAGCAGGAAAAACAGTTGGTGTAATTGGTGCTGGAGCAATAGGTTCAAAAGTTGGAAAAAATTTAAATTGTTTAGGCTGTGAAGTTTATTTTTGGTCGCGAACAATAAAAAAGGATGTTTTTTGGGGAAATCAAGTTTCTTTAGATGAACTTTTAGCTATTTCGGATATTGTTTCATTGCATATTCCATTAACCAAAGAAACTGATGATTTAATAAACTCAAATTCATTAAAATTAATGAAAAATGGAGCAATACTAATAAATACAGCAAGGGGAAAGGTTGTAAATTCAAGTGCTTTAACTGAAGCATTAAAAAGTGGTAAATTATCGGGAGCAGGTGTTGATGTTTTTGAAACTGAACCTCCTCTCCTACCCAATCATGCTTTATTAGATGCACCAAATTGCATTCTCACACCTCATATTGGTTATGCAACACATGAAGCATTATACAATCGTTCGGAAATTGTTATTGATAATGTTATTAGTTGGCTAAATGGTAAACCTAAGAATGTTAACGTGTAAACCCAAATTACGCAATAAGGACAAAAGGATTTTTTTTGCATTAAAATCTTAATGCGTAGCATTAGAAAAAAACCTAACGTAATGCCTGATAATAAATGGTTTCATAATGTTATAAATAGTAAATAATAAAAAGTTTTTGTTGCCTTACTTTTTGTCTTGAAACAAAAGTATGCAAAAATTCAAGAAATTACGAAACCAGCCCACTCTGTCAAAAATATAACAAAACTATTACAAAGTAGTGCCTTGCTATGCAAGGCAGACGTAAACGCCTTTGTAAGTTTTGTAATATTTTTGCCATTCACAGCCCCGCCCGCCTCGCGTAATTTCGTGGTTCACGCTGTTTTTTAGTTGTTTTAGATGATTTAGTAACTCCATAACAATTAACAATTACTGTTTGAAGCTTTTTTGCTGGGGTCGATATTAACGCTATTGCGGGAATAAATTTCATTTTAATTGTACTATTATTTTTTCTAATACTAAGAATAGGTTAAAATGGCTTTATAAATAAAAAGGGCTTGAAATTTCAAGCCCTTTTTATTATAAGTCGATATTTGCATATTTTGCATTTTTTTCAATAAATTCTCTTCGAGGTGGCACTTCGTCTCCCATTAGCATAGAAAAAACTCTATCTGCCTCTGTTGCATTATCAATAGTAATTTGTCGTAGTGTTCTAAATTGTGGATTCATAGTTGTACTCCAAAGCTGTTCGGCATTCATTTCTCCCAAACCTTTGTATCGTTGAGTATGTACACTCGATTCGTTGCCATTTCCAGCAAGTTCACTAATTATTTTCTGACGCTCTTCTTCTGTCCAGCAATAGCGTTCTTCTTTCCCTTTTTTAAGTAAATAAAGAGGCGGAGTTGCAATATAAACATAACCCTCTTCAATCATTTCACGCATATAACGGAAAAAGAAAGTTAAAATAAGAGTTGCAATATGACTTCCATCAACATCAGCATCAGTCATTATAATTACTTTGTGGTATCTAATTTTAGTCATATTTAAAGCTTTGCTGTCATCATCGGTACCAATTGTAACACCCATAGCTGTAAACATGTTTTTTATCTCTTCACTTTCAAAAATTCTATGTTGCATAGCTTTTTCAACATTAAGAATTTTTCCTCGAAGCGGTAAAATTGCTTGAAATTTTCTATCACGACCTTGTTTAGCTGTACCACCTGCAGAATCGCCCTCAACAAGATAAATTTCGCATAACTCAGGATTACGCTCCGAACAATCTGATAATTTACCCGGTAATCCACTGCCAGTTAAAACGTTTTTACGTTGAACCATTTCTCGTGCTTTACGAGCCGCATGACGCGCTGTGGCTGCAAGAATCACTTTATTAACAATAATTCGAGCTTCTTTTGGATTTTCTTCTAAATAATTAGTTAACATTTCGCTTGTAAGCGAATCAACAACTCCCATTACTTCGTTGTTACCTAATTTTGTTTTGGTTTGTCCTTCAAATTGAGGTTCGGCAACTTTAACAGAAATAATTGTAGTTAGCCCTTCACGAAAATCATCGCCACTAATATCAAATTTTAATTTGGCAAGCATTCCCGATTTTTCGGCATACGATTTTAAAGTACGAGTAAGACCTCTACGGAAACCTGCAAGATGAGTACCACCTTCGTGAGTGTTAATATTATTTACGTATGCATGAATATTTTCGGTAAACGAAGTGTTATATTGCATAACAATTTCCATTGGAATACCATTTCGTTCGCCTTCCATGTACATAGGCGTAGGTATTAATTTCTCGCGAGTTCCATCTAAATATTCAATAAAATCAACTAATCCTCTTTCAGAATGATATACTTCGCTAATAAAAACACCATTATCATCAGTTTCTCTTTCATCGGTAAGCGTTATTGTAATTCCTCTGTTAAGGTATGCTAATTCGCGCATACGAGCTGAAACAGTAGTAAAATCATAAACAGTTTGAGTAAATATTGTGTTATCGGGCTTAAAATGAACTTTTGTTCCCGAAACAACAGTTTCGCCAATTGCTTTTACCGCATATTGAGGTACGCCAATTTTATATTCCTGAATATAATGTTTCCCTTGGCGAAATACTTCTACCATTAAATCTGAAGATAGTGCATTAACACACGAAACTCCTACACCATGAAGCCCACCAGAAACTTTATATGAACCTTTGTCAAATTTTCCTCCAGCATGAAGAACTGTCATAACAACTTCTAATGCCGAACGATTTTCTTTTTCATGTAAATCGGTAGGAATACCACGACCATTATCAACAACAGTAATTGAGTTATCATCGTGTATGGTAACAAAAATTGTACTACACCACCCTGCTAATGCCTCATCAATTGAATTATCTACAACTTCGTACACAAGATGATGCAAACCTCTAAATCCTGTATCGCCAATATACATAGATGGGCGTTTACGAACTGCTTCTAATCCTTCTAATACTTGAATGTTATCGGCTGTATATGATTCCTGTGCTTGGATTGTTTTTTCTAACTTATTCATAATCAATATTATATAACTTTTATTGGATTACAAAGTTACAAAAAAAAATTATAGCTTTTAAAAATATTAAATTAAATAATAAATTACTTATCAACAATATGTTAATCCTGCTCAAATTTGGCTTAAAAAGCATTACTATTTACATTTAACATTGACTTTAATAACTTTTGAAAATTATTAATTTTATCTTTGCAAAAAAATATAGAATGTTAAAATCAGAGAGAAAACCATCGTGGCTAAAGATAAAAATTTCGGGTGGTGAAAAGTATTCGGAAATAAAAAAACTTGTACAAGATAATAATTTACATACAATTTGTAGTAGCGGGCGATGCCCAAATATTGGCGAATGTTGGAGTCGAGGTGCAGCTACGTTTATGATTTTAGGCGATATTTGCACTCGCCAATGTAAGTTTTGTGCTACAAAAACCGGTAAACCGTTACCTATTGATTTAACTGAACCACATTCAATTGCAAAATCGGTAAAAATAATGAAACTTAAACATGGAGTAATTACATCTGTTGATCGCGACGATTTGCCCGATAAAGGCGCAAAACATTGGGCTAATGTTATTTCGGAAATAAAAAAAGTAAATCCTAACACAATTATTGAAGTACTTTTGCCCGATTTTGATGCAATTCCTGAGCTTATAAAAATTGTTGCCAACGCAAAACCCGATATTTTATCACATAATATTGAAACTATTGCTCGATTAACTCCAACTATAAGAAGTAGAGCAAAATACGATGTTAGTTTACAAACTTTAAAACTTTTTTCAGAAACAGGAATTGATACTAAATCGGGAATTATGGTTGGTTTGGGCGAAACCGAACAAGAAGTTATTGAAACAATGAAAGATTTATTTAATGCAGGATGCCGATTATTAACTATTGGTCAATACCTTCAACCAAACCCAGAAAACATTGAAGTTGCTGAATATATTCATCCTGATACGTTTGCTAAATACAAAAAAATTGCAATAGAAATGGGTTATATTAGTGCCGAATGTGGACCATTAGTTCGCTCATCGTATATGGCTGAAAATAGTTATCAAAATAGTAAGAAGTGGGAAGTAATGTGATAATGCGATAATGTGTTGATGTGATAATGAAAAAACTTTACATTTCCTTTGCGTTTCCATTGAGTTCTTTGCGGTAAAAAAAACTGATTTCTCTTCGCAGATTACTGATTACTAAAAAAGAAAAAAACATACAAACTTTAGACATACAACAAAATAAAAAAATAAACTTATGCAAATTGCAATATTTCGAGATTGGAAAACTATTGATTACAAAGAAGCTTGGGACAAACAACAAGAAATTTTTAATTCAGTAGTCGATTTTAAAAGTGGAAAAACTGAAGTAAATAATCAGTCAATAATTTTTTGCGAACACCCTCATGTTTATACACTTGGCAAACATGGTAACAATACAAATTTGCTAATTAGCGATGAAATGCTTAAAAAAATCAATGCTACATATTACCATATCGACAGAGGCGGAGATATTACTTACCACGGACCGGGTCAAATAGTTGGTTATCCAATAATTGATTTGGAATTGTGTGAACTATCATTAAAAGATTATGTATTTCAATTGGAACAAAGTGTAATTAACACGCTCGAAAATTACCAAATAAAAGCTACGCGATTACAAGGTGCTTCAGGGGTATGGCTTGATGTAGATGTTCCTGGTAGAACTCGAAAAATTTGTGCAATTGGTGTTAAAGCAAGCCGTTACGTTACTATGCACGGATTTGCTTTTAATATTAATACCGACTTAAACTATTTTAATTATATAAATCCGTGTGGATTTGTTGATAAAGGAGTTACTTCATTGCAAATTGAACTTGGCAGAGAGATTAATATTCAAGAAGTTAAAGATATTTTACAAAATAATCTTTATAAGTGTTTGAAATTAAATGAAATAATTTGAAAATTTGAAAATGCGATAATTTGAAAATAAGATAATGTGCTAATTACTAACATCTAACAGCCACTGATTACTATTCACAGATTACTTATTACTTAAAAAAATAAAACATTTAAACAATGAAAAAACATACAGTAAATTCAATAAAATCGTATATAATGATTTCAATTGGATTATTAATATATGCTTTTGGTTGGACAGCTTTTTTAATTCCTTCAGATGTTATTGGTGGTGGAGTTACAGGTGTTTCATCTCTAATTTTCTTTGCAACCGGTATTCCTGTCGGAGTTATAAATTTGATAATTAACGGAGTATTAGTACTTATAGCGATGCGGATTTTGGGTGCAAAATTTGGGGTAAATACAGTTTTCGGAATTGTTATGAGTTCAGTGTTTTTTATTGTATTACAGCACTTTATAAAAGAGCCGCTTGTTTCAAACAATCCATTTATGTGTGCGATGATTGGTGGCATGCTTTCGGGTTTAGGCGTAGGAATTGCTTTTTCTAATGGTGGCAACTCCGGTGGTACCGATATTATTGCACTTATTATTACAAACTATTACAATATTAGTCCCGGTAGAGTAATTATATATTTAGATATACTGATAATTGCCAGCTCTTACTTGCTTTTTGGCTCTGTTGAAAAAATTGTTTATGGATATGTTGTTATGGGGCTTTTTGGTTACACTTTAGATATTGTAATTGAGGGTTCAAAACAGTCGTATCAAATTATGGTTTTCTCGAAAAACAATGATATTATTGCAAACCGCATAGGAACAGAAATTAATCGAGGTGTAACACTTTTAAAAGGTTTTGGCTGGTACACTCAAAACGAGCAAAATGTATTAATGGTAATAGCTCAAAAACACGACAAACAAAATATTATGCGAATTATAAAAGAATCGGATGAAAATGCTTTTATTTCAATAGCCAAAGTAAGTGGTGTATTTGGGAAAAATTTCGACAAAATTAAAATTTAAGCTATTGCCTCAAATCCTTAATATAATAGTTATAAAATGATAGCAATCTGATGGCATACGAATTTAATAAATGCCTACAATTTAGTTATTTCAAAGTTAATAAAACTATACAATAATAAAAATCGAATAAAAAATAGTAAATTTGCAAAAAATACACCAAATTGATTTAAAATGCACCAAATCAGAAATATAGCTATTATCGCCCACGTTGACCATGGCAAAACAACGCTTGTTGATAGAATATTACATCAAGTAAAAATGTTTCGCGAAAACCAAGCTGTTGGCGAATTAATTCTCGATAGCAACGATTTAGAGCGTGAAAGAGGAATTACAATTCTATCAAAAAACGTATCTGTTCGTTATAAAGATGTAAAAATAAATATTATTGATACACCTGGTCACTCCGATTTTGGTGGCGAAGTTGAACGCGTTTTAAATATGGCTGATGGCTGTTTATTAGTGGTTGATGCTTTTGAAGGACCAATGCCTCAAACTCGTTTTGTACTTCAAAAAGCGATAGAGCTTAACCTAAAACCAATTGTGGTTGTAAATAAAGTTGATAAACCTAATTGTAAACCCGACGAAGTTGTAGAACAAGTTTTTGAACTTATGTACAGCCTTGATGCTACCGAAGAACAGTTGAATTTCCCGGTTGTGTACGGTTCGGCAAAACAGGGTTGGATGGGTGAAGATTTTAATAATCCAACTACCGATTTTTCATATTTATTAGATACAATAATAAAACATATTCCTGCTTCAAAATTTGAAGAAGGAACGCCTCAAATGATGATAACTTCGTTAGATTATTCATCTTATGTTGGTCGTATTGCAGTTGGTTTGCTTACTCGTGGCTCGTTGCAAGTTGGTATGAATATAGCTTTGGTTCGCCGCGATGGTCGAATTCAGAGATCAAAAATTAAAGAACTATATACTTTTGAAGGACTTGGCAAGGAACGCACCAAAGAGTTAGTTCACTCAGGTGATATTTGTGCTGTTTTAGGACCAGAAGATTTTGATATTGGTGATACTATTGCCGATTGGGAAAACCCGGAAGCACTTATTCCAATTGATGTTGATGAACCAACAATGAGTATGTTATTTACTATTAATAACTCACCATTTTTTGGTCGCGATGGAAAATTCCTAACTTCCCGACATTTGCGCGACCGATTGATGTTGGAAACAGAAAAAAACCTTGCACTTAAAGTTAAAGAAACTGATTCAGCTGATCAATTAATGGTTTTTGGTAGAGGGATTTTGCATTTATCGGTTTTAATTGAAACAATGCGTCGCGAAGGGTACGAAATGCAAGTTGGTCAGCCACAAGTAATTATCAAAGTAATTGATGGTGTAAAATGCGAACCAATGGAACAACTTACAATTCATGTACCCGAGCAGTTTGCAGGAAAAGTGATTGAAGTTGTTTCGCAACGAAAAGGTGAAATTCTTGATATTGTAAATAAAGGCGATAGAACTAATCTTGAATTTTCGATACCATCACGCGGTATAATTGGAATTAGAAATGTTCTTTTAACCGGCACCGAAGGCGAAGCAGTAATTGCTCATCGTTTCCTTGGTTTTGAACCATGGAAAGGTGATATTCTTTCACGCCGAAGTGGTGCTTTAATTGCAATGGAAACAGGAATGGCTACCGGTTATGCTATTAATAATCTTCAAGATAGAGGTCGTTATATTGTTGAGCCTATGGCAGATGTATATGCAGGTCAAGTAATTGGCGAACATATTCGTCAAGATGATTTAGTTATTAACATTGTTAAAGCAAAAAAACTTACCAATATGCGTGCTTCCGGCTCCGATGATAAACTTTCAATTGCTCCCGCTTTAAAGTTTTCGTTAGAAGAATATATGGAATATATTGCCAACGATGAATATTTAGAAATTACACCTGCACATTTCAGATTACGTAAAATTATATTAGACGAAAACGAACGCAAACGTCAGAAAAAAAATAGTTAAAACTGATTAATT
>CAZRCF010000029.1:10793-15403 GCA_964598505.1 uncultured Lentimicrobiaceae bacterium
AATCAAAAAAAATATCCTATTCAATCTGAAAATTTTATACATTTGTTAATTAAAACTATAAATTAAAAAAATTGTGTTTAAAAGAATAAAAAAATATTTCAGAAAAAGGATAATTAAAAAACAAAAATCGCTTTTTAAGCGAGAAAAAATAATAAATAGTTTTATCTCATCAAACAATGTAGGTGTAATTTTCACTTTTAAAGACGAGCAAAGCTATTCAAATATAATGTATTTAATAAATCACTATATAAAAAATACTAAAAATATCTCAATAATTGGTTTTTATAAAGGCAAAAAAATACCAAATTATTTCGATAAACAATTAAAATACAACTATTTCGGTAAAAAAGATTTGAATTGGTACGGCAAGCCAAAACCTATATTTGTAAAAGAATTTATAAATGAAGACTTTGATATGCTTATCGATTTGAATATGGAAAACAATTATCCAATGCAGTTTATTTTAGCATTATCAAGAGCAAAATTTAAAGTTGGAAAACAGAAAAAAAATAGCGAAAATCATTACGATTTTATGATGTCGTTGCCCGAAGGTAAAAGTGTTGATGATTTAATTTATAATATTAACGAATACACAAAAAAAATAAAAGGTGAATAATATACTCCATAAATTTAAAGGTACCGGTGTTGCACTAATTACGCCATTTTGCAACGATGGAAGTGTTGATTACTCAGCATTAAAATTATTAATTGACGATTTAATTAAAAATGGTATAAACTATTTAGTAGCTTTAGGAACAACTAGCGAAGCAGCCACATTATCAAAAGAAGAACGGCGTATGGTGGTTGATACAATAATTGAACAAACAGCCAAAAGAGTTCCTGTAATTGTTGGTATTGGAGGAAATAACACACAGGAAGTAATCAACACAATAAAATCTTACAATTTTGATGGTATTGATGCTGTTTTATCGGTAGTTCCTTCATATACTCGTCCACAGCAAGAAGGATTATATCAACATTTTAAAGCAATAGCCGATATTTCGCCCCGTCCTGTAATTATTTATAATGTTCCATCACGAACAGCTGTTAATCTGGAAGCAGAAACAACGATTAGATTAGCAAATAACTGTAAAAATATTGTTGGAATCAAAGAGGCATCGGGAGTAATAAATCAGGTTATGAAAATAATTAATAATAAACCTGAAGATTTTTTAGTAATTTCGGGCGATGATGCAATAACATTACCATTAATAGCTGCCGGAGCCGATGGAGTTATTTCGGTAGTTGCAAATGCTTTTCCTTATCAGTTTTCGGAAATGGTAAGATATTCATTATTAGGCGATTTTGCAAAAGCCCGCACATTTCATTATCAAATATTAGATATTATTCAAGCATGTTTTAAAGATGGCAGTCCGGCAGGAGTTAAAGCATTTATGGCTGCTCAAGGTAAAACAAAAAATGTGCTCCGCTTACCACTTGTTACTATTAATAAGGAATTAGAAAAAGAAATCAATAAGATGGTTTGTGAATAATTGATTATTTATTTAATTTTCCATGTTAATTTATTAGTTGTGTTACTTGAAATCAATAATGCTTTCAATAAAATATATTTTTTATGAATAAAAATTAAAATATTATGAAGTATAAAACTATTGATAATACAGAAAATAAATTAGGTATATTAAATATTATTGTAATATTTCTTTCAATATACGTTTTGGGTGTATTAGTAGTTGATACCATTTACATTTTACCTTATGAAATATCAAGGCTTTTAATTTATATTGATAATTGTATTTGCGGTTTTTTCTTTTTAGAATTTTGCGTTCGGTTATATAAAGCAGAAAACAAACTTAAATTTATGCGTTGGGGATGGATAGACTTAGTGTCAAGTGTTCCAATGATAGGCTTTTTACGTGCGGGTCGAATTTTACGTCTTATAAGATTATTTCGCGTGATTAGAGCATTTCGAACGACAAAACATTTAATTAACCACATTTTTGCAAACAGAGCACAAGGTGCATTTTCATCTGTATTAGTTATTGCAATTTTACTTATAATATTTTCTGCAATTGCAATCTTGCAAGTTGAGCAAGACCCTAATAGCAATATTAAAACTGCCGAAGATGCAATTTGGTGGGCGTATGTTACAATTACAACTGTCGGTTATGGTGATAAGTTTCCTGTAACAACTGAAGGCAGAATAATTGCAGCAATTTTAATGACTGGTGGAGTTGGACTTTTTGGGACATTTACTGCTTTTGTTGCATCTTGGTTTGCATCAGGTAACAAATATATTAATGACAGTACAGTTGACAAAAAATAATTTTATTTATTGATAGTTATAATATAATGAATAAATAAAATAAAATATAAATCAATAATCGAGGGTTTTAATCAATATAAATTTTTATTATGCCATTTTCAACACTTGGTTTATCAGCCGATTTAGTAAAGGCTTTATTAAATCAGCAATTTACACAACCATATCCTATTCAAAAACAAGCAATTCCGGCTATTATTGAAGGAAACGATATTTTGGCTATTGCTCAAACAGGTTCAGGCAAAACTATAGGATTTGTGTTACCAATTTTACATTTACTTCAACACAGACCAGCTAATAAAAACAGATATATTCAAGTGTTAGTTTTAGTTCCTACACGTGAGTTGGCAGTTCAGGTTGGCGAAGTATTTAAGTTGTTTAGTAGTTTTTTGCCAAAACGAATTAATACAATGTCGGTATTTGGTGGTGTTTCAATAAACCCGCAAATGATTAAAATGCAAGGTGTTGATGTTTTGGTGGCTACACCTGGGCGTTTGTTAGATTTAGTTTCGGCAAAAGCATTGCACTTAGCAGATGTTGAAATTCTTGTTTTAGATGAAGCCGATAAAATGCTTAACTTGGGATTTAAAGATGAAATGAATCAGATTTTTAATCTTTTACCATCAAAGCGACAAAATCTTCTTTTTTCGGCAACTTTTGATAAAGATATTAGTGCCATTACAGAAATTCTTTTGCATAATCCAATAAAAATTGAAATTGAAGAAGAAAAGCAAAATTTAGATTTAATTACACAAACAGCATATTCGGTACAAGAAGAACGAAAAGGACCACTTTTGCGATATTTAATAAAACAGCAAAATATGCAACAAGTTTTAGTCTTTACCTCATCAATTCACAGGGCTGATAGCGTGGTAAGCAAGCTAAAAATTAATGGTATTCAAGCCGAAGCAATTCATAGCCAAAAAAGTCAGGGTTCACGTACCGAGGCTTTACGAAAATTTAAAACCGGAAAATTAAAAGTTTTGGTTGCAACCGATATAATGTCGCGAGGAATTGATATACCTTTTTTACCTTTTGTAATTAATTACGAATTGCCACGATCGCCAAAAGATTATATCCACCGTATTGGCAGAACCGGTCGCTCCGAATCACCCGGCGAAGCCATTTCATTGGTTAGCTACGATGAGCAACATCACTTTGTTGTTATTCAAAAAAAGATTCACAAACGCGTTCATCTAATAAATACAGATGATTTTAATTTACAAGGTTTTTAAAATTTTAGGTAGATTGTTATAAAAGAATTACTCTATTTTTTTGAGTTCTCGTTATGCGAAGTTTGTAACTTCGCATTAAATAATTGTTAGTTTTTTAACTAACTATTTCACAAATTAAAGTTGCAGACTTCAAAACAAAAAAAATGGGAAGTTATTAAATTACGAACAACAGAGTATAGATAGTACAAAAAATATGTTCAATTTTTTCTTTGTTAGCATCAAGTATTTTTGTGAAATTTTAATCTTCTTTGCAATATTATTTAATAAAATGAATATATTTGCAAGAAAAAAAACAACGAAAAATCTATTTAAAACTAATATTTAAAAATTATGCCAGAAATATCAAGGTTTTATGGAATTGTAATTTATATATTTTATGATGAGCATAATCCTCCTCATTTTCATGCAGAATATGCAGGAAATAAAGCTTTAATAACAATTAAAGATGGTATCGTAAAAGGGCAAATGCCTATGCGAGCATTGAAATTAATTTTTGAATGGATGGAAAAATATAATGACCAATTAATGGAAGATTGGGAATTGTCATTAAAAGGAGAACCATTAAAAAGTATTGAACCATTAAATTAGGGAATATGGAAATGATTTGGGTAACTTCTGCAAAACATTTGAATGATTTTAAAATTTTAATTTCATTTAATAATGGTATAGTAAAAACTGTTAATCTTGAGAATTATTTAGAAAAACCTGTTTTTCAACCATTAAAAGATAAGTCATATTTTAAAAACTTCAACCTTAATCCTTTTACAATTGAATGGGCTAATGGTGCTGATTTTGCACCTGAATTTTTATATAAAATTGGTCGGATTCAAGCTTCATAACAAAAAAGTGCGCGACGTAAGGAAACTACGCACAACTGATTCACATTAGCCAGTAACCAGTAAATGGTTACTGAACTATTATTTTATTTATTTGTAATCGTTCTTACTTTCGGTCAGCTGCTTCAAGGCAAAAATAAAGGAATAATTACTCAATTTTTTTGGGTTTCTTAGGATTATTACCACCAAATGAATAGCTAATTCCAGCCATCATATTAAATCGTTGACTTGGATAGTTATATAATTTGTAATTTC
>CAZRCF010000030.1:0-15218 GCA_964598505.1 uncultured Lentimicrobiaceae bacterium
CTTCGGGTGTTGCTAATTCGCGATTAAGTTATAAAGGATATGGCAAAACAAAACCCGTTGAAAGCAACGCTACCGAAGAAAGCAGAGCAAAAAACCGAAGAACAGTTTTTGTTATTTTAAAGAGATAAAAATGAGTGAAATTGGTAGAGTTGGCTTTTGATGATTTGTAATGATATAATTATAAAACTGTAACAGTAATTGCTGAAAAAATATTAATATATTTGTAGAAATAATAATAACCAAAATGTTGGGCAAGGATGCTAAATTTGTGTGGCTAAACTTACTAAAGGTAATGTTATAAATTAGTTGGCAGCAATTTTGAACGACCCAACATAAACAGACAAAAAATGAAACATCAATATTTAATTATAGGAATTATAGCAATTGTGGCAATTGTAATTTTTGTAGTTTGGACTAAACTAAAAAATCTGAAGCCACAACCTGACACCGACACAAACAGACCTTCTGAAAACATTTTTCCGACAAACACAATTGCTAATGACAAATTGGTAATAGTTGAGGACGTGAATGAAAGCGACATCAAAAAAATCTTACAAGAATTTTGCAATTCATACAATAAAGAAACTTTCCAAGCTATTCCAAGACTGACAAAACTCTCGGACAAAAAATTTGCTGTAACTTTTCCTTTCGACATAAATTTTGAAATCTATTGCTATTTCATCAATTACGTAAATTATCCAATGGGCTTTGACAGACACTTCAAGACTGTTGGCTGGGCAACCACAAAACCATCGGACACTTGGATTACAGAAAAAAGTGCAAATAAAAATGTAATAATGTATGTAAGCGACTTTGACAAAGAATACGATAATGTTTTCTTGACAACATCTGACAATATTGGATACAAGCTTGGTTTTGCAATGGGTGAAGAAAAACAGTTATTGGACAGACCCGAAAAAAGTTATGCAAAGCAACCAATAGACATTAGCGAAATTGAAACAAAACAGCACTTTGACTTTAAATAAAACTGCTGGTAACACGGGTTTTGCGTCAGGCGGGCTGACGTCGAAGCTCAAGGCTAAGTGCTTCTAATAAACAATAGTAATAATATGACGCTTTGTGCTCCGAAACCCGCCCGAACGCAAAGCCCGAAAACGTTAGCAACTATGATATAAAAAATACACAATGGAAAACAAATTTGTTTATAAAACCAATTCAAATTTTGAATCAGTAACTTATGACTCAGACAGTGATAGTTGGCATTTCTCTTTTACTGAAAGAATTTTTGTTTTTATTTCTGGGTTTTGGAGACTTTTGGTTTCAAATAAAGTTAAATTTGTTTCAACTGACAATGGACATTATTTTGGAAAGGAAAACCCACTTGACTTGACATACGAACTCCCAAAATTATTGAAAAATAAAAAGCTAATTGAAATTCAAATTGACAAGGATACTTCCGATTTAATACTGAATTTTTCTGAAAATGTTGCTGTCCAAATTTTAATATCATCAATTGGTTACGAGACTTTTAATTTAAAATTTAAAGACAAGGAATATATTGGTTTAGGCTCGAGTAAACTTGAAATAATTGACGGGAAATAAATCACAGTTGCTAACAGCGGTTTTGAACAATAGCGGGGTAGCAGGTTTTGAAAGTTCACACAAATTAATTAATTTTGGTGTGCGGTGAAAGCAAAAGCGGGATTTAGTCCGCTACGGCGCAAAGTCGCCTCCATCAGACTGTATATAAACCCCAATCATCCCAATTTTATTAACAGTTTGATTGTTAATAATTTATTTGTTTTGTATTTGTTTAATTATCTGATTATCATTATATTATGTTATATGATTAAACAGGGGTTTATAAAAAAATATCACACAAAATTTTGAAACCTCATTTAATCGCTTTAAATTTGAGCAAAATTTAGTGATAAACGGAGGTTATTTAAACGGATTAAAGTTGGCAATAATATTAAGCAAAATAAAACCTGATAATAATTTAAATTTAAATTTATGAAGTATTTAATTTCTACAATCTTATTATTCTCTATTGTGGCTTTTACATATTCTCAAAAACTATACAAAGCAGTTGAGAAAGGAAATATTGAAAAAGTGAAAGTATTATTACAGCAGGGAGAAAATGTTAATGAGTATAGTGAAAATGGATTATTTCCATTGTGGAGAGCAGCTTCAGATGGAAATTATGATATTTGTAAATTACTAATTGAGAATGGAGCAAATGTAATGCAAAAAAGTAAGGTGGAACCAGGCAATACGACGGCAATAGTATCAGCTTGCCAAAACGGAAATTTAGAAATTGTAAAATTGCTTGTAGAAAATGGTTTTGACATAAATCATAAAGAGTTTCTCGGATTTACTCCGTTGAGAATTGCAGCAAGAAATGGACAATTTAAAATAATAAAATATTTAGTTGATAAAGGAGCAGAAATTGACACAAAAGCAGACGATAAAGCAACGCCATTAGAACATGCAGCATCAAAAGGACATGTTGAAATTGTTTCTTTTTTAATTGAAAAAGGTGCTAATGTGAATAATAAGGATAGAGATGGAGATTTTCCTTTAGGACTTGCCGCTGCCTCTGGATATATTAAAATAATGAAAGTACTATTAGATAATGGTGCAGATATTAAAATGACTAATGCTAAAAATATGACTGCTTTTGAAATAGCAAAAGAAAAAGGACAGAAAAAAGCCTGTGAATTAATAGAAAGTTATATGCATTAAAAATACTTTAGCCAACACACAATATAGCCAATAAGGGTTTCAGAGGTATGCGAAGGTTTGTAGTCCGCTTCAACGATTGTGTAGCTATACAGGAAAGTAGCCAGCAATCGGCAACTAATCATATATGCTGAACGTAATACTGATTAATGTATTAATAAGTGCTATATATTGCACTTTTAATCAAAATATAGAATAAAATGAAGTGATTTACATAAAATAGTGCTATATATTGCATTAAACGTTGTATTTCATAAAAATAATTGTATTTTTGCATAAAAAAGAGCTGTATGATGCACTTTGAAGAATTAATTAAAATAATAAAAGAGCGCAGAGAGGTTTTACAAGTTACACAGGAAGCCTTGGCTGAAATATCGGGTGTAGGATTAAGAACTTTAAAACAGTTTGAAAGTGGAAAAGGAAATCCTACATTAAAGACAATACAAAAAATAGCAGATGTATTGGGGATGGAAGTTAGTTTAAAGATTAAAAATGTATCTCGTGATATATGAGAAAGGCAAAAATACTATACAAGGATAAAGAAGCAGGTGTTTTAACCCAATATGATGATGGTTCGTTTTCATTCTGTTATAATGATATCTGGATGGCAGATAACAACAAACCAAGTATCAGTCTCACTTTGCCTAAAAATGGACAAGAGTTTCGTTCAAAATTCTTATTTCCATTTTTTTATAACATGCTTCCCGAGGGGACTAACAAACAAGTGGTTTGTAAACTTAATAAGATTGACCAAACTGATTACTTTGGATTGCTGATGACTACAGCTAAGAATGATAGTATTGGAGCAGTTAGAGTTGTAAAAATATAAATGTTATGAGTTTACCAGAAATAAAAAATTGCCCGGGTACTTTAGCTGAGGGTTTTAATACATATAGTAGGACATGTCTAAATCGTGTATTTCAGGGTAAGTCTGTGTATCATATATTACCTTATGATTCGCCTGCATCCAATCCTGAAACTGATAAACTTTTTGAACAAAACAGAAAATACATGTCAATTTCTGGAGTACAAGAAAAATTTTCAGTATTGCTTGAAAAAAATAAGTTAAGACTAATAAATGAAGACGAGCGAGGAACATATATTCTAAAACCTATCCCAAATGTTGGTAAAAAGTCTGACCAAATGCCAGCTAACGAACATCTAACCATGCAAATTGCTCGTCAGATTTATGGAATAGAAACAGCAGAAAATGCATTAATCTTCTTCAAAAATGGCACTCCTGCATATATTACAAAACGTTTTGATGTTAAAGAAGATGGTACAAAATTAGCACAAGATGATTTTGCATCATTGTCGGGTAGAACACCACAAACGTATGGAGAGCATTACAAGTATTTAGGGAATTATTTAGAGCTATTTCAATTGATGCAAATATATTTATCTACATACAAATTAGAAGCGCCTAAGCTACTGAAAATACTTGTTTTTAATTATCTTTTTTCAAATGGAGATGCCCACTTTAAAAACTTTTCGTTACTTGAAACGCCAATGGGAGACTATAGATTGAGCCCTGCTTATGACCTATTAAATAGCCATATTCATATTGAAGATAAAGAATTTGCATTAGATGAAGGACTCTTGCCAATAAATCTATCTCAAGGAAAAATTAAGATGCAATTTGCAAAACTCGCTGAAAATGCAGAAATTAGTGAAAAAATTTTAAATGATATTATGGAATTAATGTTGTCAAAATCTAATGTAGTTGAAAAAATGGTATCAGCTTCGTTTCTTGACGATTCAACAAAAAGAAATTATTGGCAGTCATATAATGGACGTTTAAAACAATTGTCAAAAGTTTGAATTTAAAAATACGACTTGAGGTAAAGACAATAAAAACAGAAGCAATGCTGGTATTAGCAGTTTGGAACAATATCGGGGTTGCATTTGTGAAAGTTCAAACAAATTAATTAATTTTGGAGTGCGGTGAAAGTGAAACTGGATTTACTCCGCTAATGCACAAAGCCTAATCTGTTACACACAAAACACCCCTTCAAAAACCCTAACCACTGGTCCATGAAGCCAAATATTTGAAAATGAATTTTCATTTCTTTTAAAAGTAACTTCAAATTGTCCACCTAAAGTATCAACATTAATTTTTTCAAAAGGTAAATCTAATCTTAAAACTGTAGCCAAAACCGAAGCTGTAACACCTGTTCCACACGAAAGAGTTTCGGCTTCAACGCCGCGTTCGTAAGTTCTTACAAATAGTCGTCCATTTGAAAATGAAACAAAATTAATATTTGCACCATCGGGCTTAAAACGTTTATCGTTTCGCAACATTTTGCCCATTCCTTCAACATCTGCATTTTTTGCATTATCAACAAAAACAACAAAGTGTGGCGAGCCAGTATTTAAAAAGTAATCGTCTTCAATTATAACTATATTTTCAACATCTATCATTTTTAATTTAATAAAAAGTGATTTTTGTTGTTCGTTTTTCAATATTTCCGAATAATGAAGCCCATCAATAGCATTAAAAATTGCTTTTTCGTTAATAATATTCAAATAATTGGCAAAAGCGGTAATACATCGCCCACCATTACCACACATTGTGCTCTCGAAACCATCGGAATTAAAATATTTCATCGAAAAATCAACTTCATTTTCGGTTGAAGTATTTAATAAAATTAATCCATCAGCCCCAATTCCTAAGCGGCGATTACATATTAATTCAACTAATTTATGATTAAAATCAATATCTAATTTTCGCGAATCAATAATCACAAAATCGTTGCCGGCACCATGATATTTTACAAATGGAATATTCATTGGTATTAATTTGTTTTTTTTGTAATAATTAGCTTTTTAAAACTATTAGTGTTTTCTAAAAAATATTGTAAATCGTTGTCAATTAGGTATAAACCACCATTTATTGTTTTAACTATACATTTCTCAAAATTATCAATACCAAACACAATAGCTTTATTGGTCGATTTTTTATATCCTTTAAAGTTTATTGGCGATTTCCAAAATTCGATAATAAATTTTCTTTCCTTAGGAATATTATTATCAACCATTAAAAGCGAATCAAGTAGTTTATCGTCGCCACTACTCGATAAAATAAATGTTTTTGTGCCTAATAAAATATCTTTTTTAACATAATCAATATCATCAGAAATACTAACATTATTATTTACAACAACTATGTTGGTATCAGTTAAAACCTTAGTAGTATCAGATGTTTCGTAATAAAATTCATCGCTATAATTTTCATAATTAGCATTTGAATCGGGAATATTAATTTTTTTAATTTGTTTAAATTCTTTAACAACAACAATTTTGTTTCTTGCTGACAAACTGTCAGGAGTTGAAGAAAATAATTTTGAAATATATTTTTTAGTAGTCCCAAACAAATGCCATTCTCTGGAATTAAAATAATTACCCCACCAAATAACACTCAAGCAAATAATAATACCTACAACAACTCCAAATATAAGATAAAGTAGCTTTACTATGCGTTTTCGTTTATTTTTCAACATTTTTAAATGCTTATTTTAAATAGTAATTATAATGCAAAAGTAACAAATATTAAAACAGAAAATATTTATAATAAAAATAATTCTGAACAACTTCTTTGTTTAATATTAATTTCTCTGTAATTCTTCGTTTTCTGAGTACCTCCGTGTTTTGTTTTTTAGTATTTCAAATATTCAACTTTTAAAAATCAATTTTATTGATAACAAAATTTAACTTTTTTCAATATAATACAGAGCAAAAAAAATCGTTAAGTAAATTAAAAAAATAATTCAAAAATATATTAAAAAGGGTATAATTTTTGATGAAAATTGAGTATAAATATTTATAATTTAATCAAATTTTTTAAACAGTATGAAACGAGCATTAAACAATGTTTCACTCAGGAGAATGATAATTAGCGAGTTCCATACGACAAATAAATAACAAAATAAAAATGAACGTATGAAAACACTAAAGCAATTAATTATAGCTACAATAATAGCTATGTTTATCGTCTCATCGTATGCACAAACTAATACTGAAAATGTAAACAGAATTTCAACCGGACCTGATTTTACAAAATCTGCCGAATTGTCAGTACATGCAGTTGTACATATTAAAACCGAGTTTGAAAGGAAAAGTAATGTTTACGATGATTTTTTCGGTTTTTCCGACCCATTTAATTTTTTTAACTTTCAAAATCAAAATCGCACATATCCTATATCAGCATCGGGTTCGGGAGTTATTGTTGATTCAAAAGGATATATTGTAACAAATAATCATGTTGTACAAGATGCCGATGTTATAACAGTTACATTAAACGATAAGCGAGAGTTTTCGGCAGTAATAGTTGGCACCGACCCATCAACCGATTTAGCGGTTATTAAAATTGAAGGTGTTGATTTTCCAACTTTAAGCTATGCTAATTCTGATGATGTAAGAATAGGCGAATGGGTTTTGGCAGTAGGTAATCCTTTTAATTTAACCTCAACAGTTACAGCAGGTATAGTTAGTGCAAAAGCTCGAAATTTGAATATTTTGGGCAGTAGTAGTTCTGTGGAATCGTTTATACAAACTGATGCAGCAGTAAATCCAGGTAACAGTGGCGGTGCATTAGTAAATATTAATGGCGATTTAATAGGAATTAACGCTGCAATAGCTTCAAATACTGGCTCATACACAGGTTATTCGTTTGCAATACCATCAAATATTGTAAAAAAAGTAGTCTCCGATTTAAAAGAATTTGGAGAAGTACAAAGAGCATTTTTAGGAGCATCATTTAATGAAATTAATAATAAATTGGCTATCGATTTGAATTTAAAAGACATAAAAGGTATTTACGTAAATTCTGTTGACCCAAATGGAGCAGCTTCAGAAAGTGGTATAATTCAGGGTGATGTAATTTTATCAATTAATAATACAAAAATAAATAGCTATTCGTCGTTAAAAGAGTTTTTAGCTCAACATCGCCCAGGCGAATCGGTAAATATTTTGGTTTTACGAAACAATGCCGAAAAAAATATTGCAGTTGTTTTAAAAAATAAAAATGGAACAACTCAAATTTTAAAGAAAGAAGAAACAAATGCAATGCAGATGCTTGGAGCTACTTTTTCGGAAATCACTCCTAAAATTAAACAAAAATTGAGAATTAATAATGGAGTAAGTGTTGATAAGATTGAACAAGGAATTTTACGTGGAGCCGGTATTCAGGAAGGATTTATAATTACTGCTATTGACCATAAATTAGTATTAAAAATTGAAGATATTGAGAAATACTTAAAAAACAAAAAAGGAAGCATTTTAATTGAAGGTTACTACTTAAATGGAATGAAAGTTATTTACGGAATAGGAATATAAAATTGAACAAAATCGTTATTATTTGGTTATTTTATTACTAGAAACTAATTATTTAGTTTCTATATAAAAAATATTAAAATGAGACAATTAAAGATATCAAAATCTATAACAAATCGAGAAACAGCTTCATTGGATAAATATCTTCAAGATATTGGCAAGGAAGAGATGATTTCGCCTGCCGATGAGGTTGATTTAGCTCGAAGAATAAGGGCTGGAGATCAATTAGCTTTAGAAAAACTCACAAAGGCAAACCTGCGTTTTGTAGTATCTGTATCAAAACAATACCAAAATCAAGGATTAAGCCTGCCAGATCTTATTAATGAAGGAAATGTGGGATTAATTAAAGCTGCACAGCGTTTTGATGAAACAAGAGGATTTAAATTTATCTCTTATGCCGTATGGTGGATTCGTCAATCAATTTTGCAAGCTATTGCAGAACAATCTCGTATTGTTCGTTTACCATTAAACCAAGTTGGTTCTTTAAATAAAATGAAAAAAGAAATTTCGCGTTTAGAGCAACAACTTGAACGTCAACCTACTGTTAATGAATTAAGCGAGTCGCTTGATATGCCCGAACATAAAATAAACGATTATCTTCAAATAAACACTCATTATATTTCTATGGATGCTCCGGTTGCAATTGATGATGAAACAAAATATATTGATACATTTATTAGCGAAGACAATACTAATTCTGACAGTGAATTAATGAATGAATCTTTATCAACCGAAATAAAACGAACACTTTCAACCTTATCTGAAAAGGAAAAAGAGGTTATTTATATGTATTATGGAATAGGATTTACTCACGAATTTACACTTGAAGAAATAGGTGCCCGATTTGATTTAACTCGCGAACGAGTTAGGCAAATTAAAGAAAAAGCAATAAGAAGAATCAGACACAGTAATAAAAATAAAATTTTAAGAACTTATTTGTAAGAGTTAATTTTAACCCAAATTACGCAATAGGGAAAAAAGGATTATTTTTGCATTAAAATCCTAATGCGTAGCATTAGAAAAAACCTAATGTAATGCCTGAAAATAAAGGGTTTCATATTGTTATAAATTGTAAATAATAAAGAGTTTTTGTTGCATTACTTTTTGTCTTGAAACAAAAAGTAACCAAAAATTCAAGACTGCACCAAAAAAGCTAAAAAAGAAACCATTTTTTACTAAGCGAACCAAGCAATAAACGGTGTTTTGTGTAATTTTAATTAGCGTGACGGATTTTGCAGTTTGTTATCTATTAACAGTATAGCACCCGCCTCGCTTTAAACGTAAAAATGGTTTCTTTTTCTTAACGCTTTTTTGCTGAGGTCGATATTAACGCTATCGCGGGAATTTATTTCATATCAATTGGACTGGTATAATTTATAAAGCGTAATCTGGGTTAAATTTTAAGCTGGAATATTTTTAAAAAGATATTTCGGCTTTATTGTTTTAATCTGTTAATAAATAATAATTGTTAATTAAATTGTATAACTTTTTTTCGTAAAATTCAAATACAATTAAGATATTTGCATAACTATTTGCAAAAGAATAATAAACAAACAATCATGTCAAAAACAAGATATATTTTCGTAACAGGTGGAGTTTCGTCATCTTTAGGTAAAGGAATAATCTCGGCTTCATTAGCAAAACTATTAAAAGCAAGAGGTTTTTCGGTTACCATTCAAAAATTAGATCCATATATAAATATCGATCCGGGAACATTAAATCCTTATGAACATGGTGAGTGTTTTGTTACTGAAGATGGAGCCGAAACTGACTTAGATTTAGGTCATTACGAACGTTTTTCGAACACACCGACCTCGCAAGCAAATAATGTTACTACAGGTAAAATATATCTATCGGTTATTAATAAAGAACGACATGGCGATTATTTAGGCGAAACTGTTCAAGTAATTCCACATATTACTGATGAGATTAAAAACAGAATTAAAAT
Source organism: uncultured Lentimicrobiaceae bacterium (assembly GCA_964598505.1). Classification (GTDB taxonomy): domain Bacteria; phylum Bacteroidota; class Bacteroidia; order Bacteroidales; family WCHB1-69; genus CAZRCF01. The sequence continues at coordinate 9,983 of CAZRCF010000030.1, forward strand.
ACTTGGAAATGATGACAAATACGATTTTGTAATTACCGAAATTGGTGGAACTGTTGGTGATATTGAGTCGTTCCCTTTTATTGAAGCAGTTCGACAAATGAAATGGGAAATGGGAAGCAAATGTATTACAGTGCATCTTACTTTGGTGCCATATTTAGCTGCTGCCGGTGAACTTAAAACCAAACCCACACAACATTCAGTAAAAACATTGTTAGAACAAGGAGTTCAACCCGATATTATTGTTTGTCGTACCGAAAGGTCGCTTACTGATGGTATGAGAAACAAAATCGCACTTTTTTGTAATGTTGACCCCACTTGTGTCCTTGAATCAATTGATGCCGAAACTATTTACGATGTGCCTTTGTTGATGTATCAAGAAGGGTTAGATAAGGAAGTTCTTCGTAAAACAGAAATTCAAAATGCTCCTGAACCCGATTTAGCTCTTTGGAAAGATTTTTTACACAATTTAAAAAACCCTGTTAATACTGTAACAGTTGCCTTAGTAGGAAAATATGTTGAATTAAAAGATGCTTATAAATCAATATCCGAATCATTTGTACATGCCGGAGTTTCAAATTTATGCAAAGTAAACGTAAAACTAATTCATTCGGAATATCTTGATGAATCAAATCTTGAAGAAAAATTATCAGACGTGCATGGAATATTAGTTGCACCTGGATTTGGAGGCAGAGGCATTGAAGGAAAAATATTAGCAATTAAATATGCTCGCGAAAACAAAATACCTTTTTTAGGTATCTGCTTGGGAATGCAATGTGCTGTAATTGAATTTGCTCGAAATGTATTAGGGTGGAAAGATGCTCATACAACTGAAATTGACAATAATACTACACATCCTGTTATTGATATTATGGAAGAACAAAAGAAAATTGCCGGTATGGGCGGCACCATGCGATTGGGAGCTTATCAATGCGAAATTGCAAACAATAGTTTAGCTTTTGAAATTTATAATAAAAATAAAATAAGCGAGCGTCATCGCCACAGATACGAATTTAACAATAATTATATTGATGATTTTAAAAATGCTGGTATGGTTGCTACAGGTTTTAATCCTGATAAAAATTTAGTTGAAATAGTTGAACTACCAGAACATCCATGGTTTATTGGAGTTCAATTTCACCCCGAATATAAGAGTACTGTTGCTGAGCACCATCCTCTATTTGTAAACTTTATTAAAGCAGCCTTAAAACATCAAAATTAAATAATTTAACAAATAATTTGCTATTTAAAAGTTGAAAGCATATATTTGTAGTTCAAAAAGAAATATTAATTAAAAATCAAAAATTATGAAACTAAACAAATTATCAATTTTAGCTATTGCAGTATTAGCAAGTTTTCTTTTAACAAGTTGCCTAACTTGTGAAAAAAAGGAATATTCAATCGAATTTACTGGCAAAGGAGCCGGAAAATTTACAATTAAATATCTAAATATAATGTCGAAAAAAGACAAAGAAGACCTTACTGCTGAAGATGAAGCTAAAGCAGATTATCAAGAAATTTTAGAAAAATATATTGGTGGCGATGAAGTAGAAAAAGGTTTTCCTGATGCAAAAATGGTTGAGAAAAAATTATACGAAGAAGATGGAAAATTGTGTGGCAAAATATCTTTTACTTTTACTGATGTATCGCAAGTAAAAGTTTACAAATATGATAAAGATTCACCATATCAATATTATATGTCGTCATTAGGTTCCGAAACTTATTTTTCGTCAAATGGGTCAAAATCTCCAGATTTTTTCCCTGTAATTAATTGGGATAAATCGGCAAAAGTTATGACTTTAACAACTACCGTTAATGAACCAACTAAAGAAACTACAAGTTTATTATCATACTGGAAAAAGTAAAAAAAGATTATTCCGATTCCTTAAATTCGAAATATTAATACTAATAATCTGATATATTGTGCGAAGTTTATAAACTTCGCACTTTTTTATTTTTTGTAGTTGATGATTATTAATTAAATATTTTTTTATGACAAGTTACAAACTTTTCAAAATGAGCAAAATTCTGAAGTCCCTTACAATTAAAGAAATTACCTTTCATCAATCATCTCATAATCGAGCATTTTTTTAGCTAAATCAACTTTTGTAACTTTTACTAAAACACGGTCGCCCAGACGATATACTTTTTTGTTTCGAGTGCCAATAAGCTGGTAATTTTCTTGGTCTAAAGCATAATAATCATCTTTTAAACTATGCAAAGCTACTAAGCCTTCACAATGGCTTTCTTCGAGCATTACAAACAAACCCCATTTGGTTACACCCGATATTAAACCATAAAACTCTTGACCAACTTTGTCCATCATAAATTCAGCTTGCTTGTACTTAACCGATGCACGTTCGGCTTCAGCAGCTTTCATCTCCATAATTGACGAATGTTTACATTTTTCTTCGTAACTTTCTTTGTTTTCTGATGGTTTACCTTGCATATACATTTCCAATAAACGATGAACCATTAAATCGGGATAACGACGAATTGGCGATGTAAAATGTGTGTAATACTTGAACCCTAATCCATAATGTCCAATATTATCGGTAGTGTAACAAGCTTTTGCCATTGTCCTGATTGCAATAGTTTCAATCATTTGTTGCTCACCTTTGCCTTTTACATCTTCAAATAATGAGTTATAAGAATCGGATAATGCTTTGCGAGAACCTAATCGTAATTGATAGCCTAATTTTTTCAAAAACGTTGAAAATGTATTTAATTTCTCTTCATTTGGTTCGTCATGAATTCGATAAACAAACGTTTTAGCTTCTTTTTCCGATTTTTTATCGCCAATAAATTCAGCTACTCTACGATTTGCTAATAGCATAAAATCTTCAACCAAGCGATTTGAGTCTTTCATCTCTTTTACATAAACACTTATTGGCTTTGAATTTTCATCTAAACGGAAACGCACTTCGGTTGATTCAAAATTTATAGCACCTTTTTTAAATCGTTCTTCACGCAATTTTTTCGCTAAACTATCAAGAGTAAGAATTTCGGAACATAACTCACCTTCTTTTGCTTCAATAATTGTTTGAACCTCTTCATAGGTAAATCTGCGATGCGAACGAATTATTGTTTTTCCAAACCATTCGTGTATAATATTTGCTTTATCGTTAAGTTCAAAAACTGCCGAAAAACACAATTTATCTTCATTTGGGCGTAATGAGCAAACTTGATTTGAAAGTTTTTCTGGAAGCATAGGAATTACTCTATCAACAAGATAAATTGAAGTAGCTCTATTATAAGCCTCCTCATCAATTAACGAATTTGGACGAACATAATACGAAACATCGGCAATATGAACACCAACTTCCCAGTTGCCATTTTGCAATTTTTGCAACGAAATTGCGTCATCAAAATCTTTTGCATCAATTGGGTCGATAGTTATTGTTAAAATTTTACGAAAATCTTTTCTAAGTTTTATTTCACTTTCAGGAATTTGTTCAGGTATTTTTTCTGCAGCTGCTTCAACACTTTCGGGAAAAGAAAGAGGAAATTCAAAACCTGCTAAAATTGATTTCATTTCTACTTCATTCTCACCCGGCTTACCTAAAACGTGAATAACTTCGCCAAACGGATTTTTTGTTCTTTCGGGCCAATCGGTTATTTTAACTACAACTTTATCGCCCTGTTTTGCATTGTTTAAATCTTCATTAAGTATTAAAATATCAACCGGCATCGAAGTGTTGTCGGGAATAAAAAAAGATATTTTTTGTCCAATTTTTATTGTTCCAACAAACTGTTTTTTAGCTCGTTCAACAATTTCAGTAATTTGTCCTTCTTGTTTTCTACCTGTTCTTTTTGGAAACAAGCGAACTTTTACTTTATCACCATGTAAGGCTCTATTTGTATTGTTTGCCGAAATAAAAATATCGTTAGCTTCAGCATCATCGGGTATAACATAAGCTTTCCCTGTCTGCTTCATATCAACTTTTCCCAATATATTTGAACCATCAGTTCCGGTAGATAAATAAATTGGATTTATGCGATATTTTCCTCTGTTTAGTTCGAGCAAAACACCTTTTTCAGACAATTCAGATAATATTTTAGGTATTTTGCTTCGAGTGTTTTTATCGGCAATTCCAACAGCTAAAGCAACTTGTTTGTAATTTTGCGATTTATGAGAATTTTCTAAAAACGATTTTAAAATCTCGTTTCCTAATGTCAATTGTGCTTGACTATCTGTTTTATTATGTGATTTTTTACTCATATTATTTTTATTAATATCGTGTGAACAAGTATTTTGTATTTTTTTTCAAAGATAAGCTATAAAGTTATCATTTTAATAAATTATTATTATCAAATTATTATTTTTTTATTTTTTTAATTATTTGTCTTTAATTATTGTAATGCTTAATTTATTGATTAATCAATTAACCTTATTAAATGAGTTTTGAATTAAGAAATATTGAAAAAACAAATAATAATTATTTTTGGTTTAGTTAAAAATAAGTGGTCAAATTTGGAAATTTCTATAAAGTATTTTATATTTGTATCTATAAACAACTTAATACAAAAAAAAATGAAAAAAACAATCAAATTTATTCAATTTACTATATTTGCATTGTTAGTTGTATTTGCTTCATGCAAAAAAGATGAAAATAACAATTCAAGTAACAATACTCCAACACCTATAACCGATTATGCAATTGCAGCGATTAATTGGGGCGATTTTGTAATTACTTTGGTTGAGCCTGGAGTGGTTACTAATGTTTGGACATTTGATACAACTGGTGGCTCGGGCAATGCTACAATAAATGGAACTAATAGTTTCCCTTACACTTACACTAAAGATGCCGTAAATAAATCTACTCTTACTTTTGACGTTGGAGGACAAGATAAATACGTTATGACTTGGACTAAAGATACAGCGGGAACATTTGTTGAATCATATAACAATATACCTGGAAGTAACGGTACTTTTAGAATTACTAGATAAGGAATAATTTATTTCTATTTTATAGAATTTATGATTATTTATAATTAACATTTGATTATTGTTGTAAATCAATATTTTAGTGTTCTAATTTTATATTTATCAATTTCTTAATATCTCCTATTTTGAGGTTATTGGTTATATCTATTCTGATACCGCGACCTTCGGCATATTTCTTAGCTTGTTCTAACTCATTTTTGATTTCAAGTGAGATATCACTTTCAATGATAATATCAGTGGCTTTTTGCCCAAAAACAAAAGCTACTTTAAAATAATTATCTCTGGGCAGAA
>CAZRCF010000031.1:0-2343 GCA_964598505.1 uncultured Lentimicrobiaceae bacterium
ATAATGTTATAATCAACAGCTAAATCTATTAATTCGCCAATTTTTGAAATACCTTCACCATAAATTATATCAAATTCAGCGGTACGAAATGGTGGAGCAACTTTGTTTTTCACAACTTTTACTTTAACTCTGTTTCCATTTATTTGTTCACCCTCTTTAATTTGACTAATTTTTCTAATATCTAAACGAACCGATGCATAAAATTTCAATGCGTTACCTCCGGTAGTTGTTTCCGGATTACCAAACATAACACCAATTTTTTCTCGCAATTGATTGATAAAAATACAGCAAGCACCAGTTTTACTAATTGTTCCAGTAAGTTTACGAAGGGCTTGCGACATAAGTCGAGCGTGAAGACCCATTTTTGAGTCACCCATTTCACCTTCAATTTCGCTTTTTGGTGTAAGTGCTGCAACAGAGTCGATTACTATAATATCAATAGCTCCTGAGCGAATTAAATTTTCTGCAATTTCTAAGGCTTGCTCACCATTATCGGGTTGCGAAATTAATAAATTTGCTGTGTCAACTCCAAGTTTTTCGGCATAAGCACGATCAAAAGCGTGTTCGGCATCGATAAATGCTGCAATACCACCTTTTTTCTGCGATTCGGCAATGGCATGAATTGCTAATGTTGTTTTTCCGGATGATTCTGGTCCATATATCTCTATAACTCTTCCCTTAGGCAAACCACCAATTCCGAGTGCAATATCAAGACCTATTGAACCGGTTGATATAAATTCAACATCTTCTATTGCCGAATCGCCCAATTTCATAATTGAACCTTTACCATAAGTTTTTTCCAATTTATCTAAAGTTAATTGAAGAGCTTTTAATTTCTCATTTTGCTCATTTGCAATTTCTTTTGCCATTTTTTTATATGTTTTAGTTATTAATATTCCTTTAATATTTGTTGTGAATGTGTTTTTGTTTCAACTTTGTCAAACACTTTTTCAATAATTCCATCTTCGGAAATAATATATGTTACCCTATTTGTGCCATCGTAGGAGCGACCCATAAATTTTTTTGGACCCCAAACTTTATAATCATTTACAATTTTTTTATCGCTATCAGGAAGCAAAGAAAAAGGTAACGAAAACTTATCGGTAAACTTAATGTGCGATTTAATATCATCGGTGCTAATACCAACAATTTTAAATCCTTTATCAAGTAAAAGCTTATAATTATCTCTTAAATTGCAAGCTTCAGCAGTACAACCAGGTGTATTATCTTTTGGATAAAAATAAAGGATTAGTTTATTCCCTTTAAATGAATTCAAAGAAATTGAGTTCCCAAATTGGTCTTCTCCTAAAAAATTCGGAGCTTTATCGCCTATTTTTAACATGATAATATAGTTTAACAAATTAGCAAAATTGAATTGACTTTTTAACAACACAAATGTAATGAAAATATTTTACTTCAAATGGTTAATTATTGATAGTTTTTAGAAAAATTTTAATATTTTATTTTTTTTCGTATCTTTGTATATATAAAATGCAAATATATGTTTACATTAAATATTCCTAATAAATTATTCTGGGACATTGACTTATCTAATTTTGATGATGTAAAAAATCGCAGGTTAATTATTGAACGAGTTTTTATGTATGGAGATATTTCTGATGTTAAAGAAATAATTAAATTTTATGGTATTAAAACCATTAAAAAAGAGATAATTAAAGCTGGCAATTTAGATAACAAAACACTTTCATGGCTGACTATTTTTTTAAATATCCCAAAAATCAAATTTCAATGTTACATAAAGAGACAATCGAACCAAATTCATTGGAACTATTAAAAAAATTACAAAGTTGTAATAATTTAAAAGACTTTCACTTAGCTGGTGGAACATCGCTTGCTTTACAAATTGGACATAGAATTTCTATTGATTTAGACTTATTTACACAAAATGATTTCGATACAAATGAAATACTTGAATTTCTCGAAGTGTCATTTGATTTTAAATTAGTTTTCTCTTCAAAAAATACTTTAAAAGGTAGCATTGAAGATGTTAATATAGATATAATTTCACATAAATATTCACTAATTAATAAACCAATTGAAATAGAGGGTGTTAGACTGCTTTCAATTGAAGATATTTCAGCTATGAAATTAAATGCTATTGCTGGCAATGGTACACGTTCAAAGGATTTTGTAGATATTTACTTTATTTTAAAACAATTTTCATTGTCAGATTTATTAGATTTTTATGCAATTAAGTATAATTCTCGAAATCAATTACATGTGATTAAAAGTTTATCATATTTTGATGAAATTAGCATTAATGATTGGCCAAATATGGTTTTAGAAAAGAAACTTACATTAAATCAAATAACGAAAAATATA
>CAZRCF010000031.1:2443-15216 GCA_964598505.1 uncultured Lentimicrobiaceae bacterium
GCCAAATATGGTTTTAGAAAAGAAACTTACATTAAATCAAATAACGAAAAATATATTATTGAATATTAATCAATTTAACTCTTGTTTAAAGCTCGATAATTAGCCCATTATAAAACTCACAAATTTGAGTAAATGGACAATTACTACATTTAGGTTTTCGTGCAACACAAATATATCTACCATGCAATATTAGCCAGTGATGAGCTATTGGTATTAATTTTTTAGGAATGTATTTTATTAATTGTAGCTCTGCTTGTAGCGGATTTTTTGCATTTTTTGTTAATCCTAATCTTTCGGATACGCGAAAAACATGAGTATCAACAGCCATTGCAGGTTTATTGAAAATTACCGATGCAATTACGTTTGCTGTTTTTCGCCCAACGCCGGGAATTAATTGTAATTGATCAATATCAGATGGAATTTCATTGTTGAAATCGGCAACAATTTTTTTTGCCATTCCGCTCAAATTTTTAGCTTTATTGTTTGGGTAGGAACACGATTTTATAAGTTCAAAAATTGAATCAATATTAGCTTTTGATAGTGCTTTTACATCAGGAAATTGTTTAAAAAATGCTGGAGTAATTATATTTACACGTTTATCGGTACATTGTGCCGACAAAATTACAGCAACCAATAACTGATAAGGATTTTCGTAATTCAACTCCGACTTAGCTAAAGGCTGATTTTCGGAAAAATATTTTATAATTATATTAAATTTATCTCTTTTTCGCATAATTACTTGTTAAGTTTACAACCTTATTTAATGTGAATATTTTTACATCAGTGTTTGGTAAAGCCTACATATTGTCATTGCTTCCAAATCAAAACTTCTAACTTCCCACTTCTAACTCCTAACTTCTAACCTCTAACCTCTAACCTCTATCTTTTATCCAATACAACATTTTTTCATCATTATATGCTGCTTTATTATTGTCAATTAGCCAGTTTATAACTTTTATAACTTTACGTTCATTTAAATGGTCAAAAGATTCAATAACTTTTTCAAAACTCAAGTTTTTTTTTCGAAGCAAAGGTTTCAGTGCATCAATAATTTCATCAAATTCAAATTCATTCAAATCCAGTTTGTTGCGTTGAATACAAACATCGCATTTACCACAGCGTTTAACCTCTTTTTCGCCAAAATATGATAGAAGTATTTTATTTCGGCACTTTGTAACAGACTTAATGTAATCAATCATTGAGTCTAACCTTTTTCGTGCAACATCTTTCAGTTTTTGATAGTTTTCATGGTCAATTGTCAAATCTTTACCACCAATACGTTCATCAACAAAAATAAGTTTTGGTTTATTTGTTTGCGGCGAATATGCTATTAAATTCATTTTTTCGAGACTTTGCAAAATTTTTACAACAACATCTTCGGTAATTCCTAAATTTCTGGCTAAATCGAATTCGCTAATACGCATAAAATCGTTGAAAAGTCCACCATAAGAGCGAAGTAGCAGTTTTATAAACTTATCATAATATTTGTTTGCAACTTGAAAAGCGTAAAATTCTTCGTGTGAACATGTAATTAACATACTTGAAGGTCTGTTAATTTCATCGGTAATAATTATAGCACCCTGTCGTTCAATAAATTTCAAAGAATTAAGAGCTACCACAGGATTAAAGTTGTAGTTTCTACAAAATTCAGCTAAATCAAAGTCATAACAACTATCCTTACCGGCACCAATAGGAATTTGAAAAAAATTACCAAGAGCCTGATATACCGATTTAATTACTTCCATTTCGGGAAATGAATTTACAAAATTACGCTCTAAATCGAGGATGTCAGCTTTTTCGTATAATAGAATTGCCCAAGCCTCTTTTTCATCACGCCCACCACGCCCCGCTTCTTGAAAATATGCTTCAATATTATCGGGAATATCTAAGTGAACAACAACTCTTACATCTGGTTTGTCAATTCCCATACCGAAAGCATTTGTGGCAACCATTACTCTTTTATTGCCTTTAATCCAATTTGATTGTTTTAAATCACGATCTTTGGTAGGTAATCCGGCATGATAAAAATCGGCAGATATATTGTTTTTTACCAAAAAAATTGCAATTTCCTGAGTTTTCCGTCTATTACGAACATAAATAATTGCCGAACCCTTCATTTTGTTTACAATTCTTAACAGTCTATTTAGTTTATCTTCCTCATTTATAACAAAGTAAGTTAAATTTTGACGTTCAAAGCTTTTTTGGAAAAGATTTTTTTTAGCAAAATGTAGTTTGTCTTGAATGTCAATAACTACTTCAGGTGTAGCCGTAGCTGTTAGAGCAATTATTTTAGCATTAGGAATATGTTTTCTTACTTCTGCAATTTTCAAATAAGGTGGTCGAAAATCGTAACCCCATTGCGAAATACAATGAGCTTCATCAACAGCCAATAGTGAAATATTCATTCTTTCAATATTTGCTATAAACTTTTCAGATTCAAGACGTTCGGGCGATACATATAAAAATTTTAAATCGCCATAAACTGCTTTGTTTATAGTACGTTCAATTTCGGTACTATGCATACCTGTATGTAGCGAAGCTGCTTTTATTCCACGTTTGTTCAAATTTTCTACTTGGTCTTTCATCAATGCAATAAGAGGAGAAATTACCAAACATTTGCCTTCGAGAGCCATTGCAGGAACTTGAAAACATATTGATTTACCACCACCAGTAGGAAGTAAAGCTAAAGTATCTTTGCCCGATAAAATCGATTGAATAATATCTTCTTGTAAAGGACGAAATTTCGAATAACCCCAGTATTGTTTTAGTATTTTATGTATATCTGACAATGTATTTGCTTTATTTATAGTATATTGTTTCCAAAATTATAAAAAATTCAGTAATATTTATTACCTTTGTACTCAATTTTATTATTAAAAACGTTCATGACAGATTTTAAATCACTTGGGTTAGACCCAAAAATTATTAAAGCCATTGATGAATTAGGCTTTGAAACCCCCACCCCAATTCAAGAAAAAGTAATTCCAATTCTATTATCACAAGAAAATGATGTTGTAGGTTTGGCACAAACAGGTACAGGTAAAACTGCAGCTTTTGGATTACCGGTACTTCAACACATTGATACTTCAAGCAAAGCTACTCAAGTATTAATTATTTCGCCTACTCGCGAGCTATGTATGCAAATTTGCAACGACCTTCAAAAATATGCTAAATATATCGACAACATGCACATTGTTCCAATTTATGGCGGTGCAAGTATGGAAACACAAGTTCGACAATTAAAAAGTGGTTGTCAAATTATTGTTTCAACTCCAGGGCGTGTTTACGACATGCTTAAACGAAAAAAAGCAAATATTTCTCAAATTAAAACTCTTATCCTTGATGAAGCTGACGAAATGCTTAATATGGGATTTAGAGATGAACTAGAAGGTATATTAGAGTTTGCACCAGAAAAGCGACAAACACTATTATTTTCAGCTACTATGCCTTCTGAAGTTTCTTCTATGTCGAAGAAATTCCTTACAAATCCGGTTGAAATTTCGGTTGGTAAAAAAAATAGCGGTGCTTCAACTGTTGAACATCAATATATGCTAATAAACGAAAGAGACAGATACGCAGCACTACGCCGTGTAATTGACTTTTACCCTGGTTTATATGCTTTAGTTTTTTGTCGTACACGAAACGAATGTCAGCATGTTGCCACATCTTTAATGAACGAAGGTTATAGTGCCGATACTTTGCATGGCGATCTTTCGCAAGCACAGCGTGATTATGCAATGTCGCGTTTTCGTTCTAAAGGAATTAGAATTTTAGTTGCTACTGATGTTGCTGCGCGTGGCTTAGATGTAAACGAATTAACGCATGTAATTAACTACAATTTGCCTGATGATCAAGATGTTTATTTACATAGAAGCGGGCGTACAGGTAGAGCCAATAATGAAGGAATTTCAGTAACTTTTATTAATGTAAAAGAGAAATTCAAAATTAAATCTCTTGAAAAAAGTCTTAATCGACAATTTGTAGAATCACAAGTGCCTTCAGGTAATGAAATTTGCGAACAAAGATTACTTCATACAATTGAGGAAATGCTAGATACTGAAGTAAACGACAAGCAAATAAGCAGTTATATTTTAGCTTTTGAAGACAAACTTGAGAATTTAGATAAAGATCAAATAATCAAACGTTTTCTTTCAGTTCAATTCAACCATTTTTATGAGCAATATCAAAATGCTCCTGATTTGAATCCACGACATGATAAAAATGGATTTTCGGCAGAGCAAAACGGCTATACTCGTATGTTTATAAATATTGGTAGAGTTGATGATATGGACAAAGTGATGTTGAAAGACTATATTAAGGAAATTGCATCAAATTCAAAAATTGATATTAAGGAAGTTGATATGCGAGATAAGTTTTCAATATTTACAGTTGATACAGAGAGTGTTATAGGAATTAAAAATTCGTTTAGCAATATAAATTTCGACGGAAGAAAACTTCGAGTTGATGAGATGGATAGAGATAATTCTCGTCAGAGTAGAGGAGGAAGCGGTAGAAGTAATGATGGCGGTGGATTTAGAAGACGCGAAGGTAATTCGGGCAATAATAGCTATAGCAGACCACCTTCAAGAGACCGCGATAGACGAGATAGTGGTGGTAGCAATAATAGTGGCAGTTCAGACAGACGTTACTCATCAAATAATAATAGTTACAAAGGAGGCGGAGATCGTTTTTCAAACGATAGAGGTGGTGATTCTGGTTCTGGTGGTAGAAGATTCAGCGGTGGCGGTGGCAAAAGCTATGGCAGAAGTCGCCCAGATAGAGGCGGTAGAGGTAAATAAATTATATAATCTTTTTCATTTCGAGCACTTTCAATTTTTGAAGGTGCTTTTTTTTTGCTAAATATTTTGAAATTAAATTAAGAATATTATTTCTTTAAACATTTATTCATAATATTAGAATATATATTTTTATACTAATAATAAGTATATAGGTTATCTATCTAAGAGAGTAGGAGCATAGTAATCATTTTAAATCAATTAGAATTGAATATTGCCTTACCAACATATAATTATACGTAATTATTAAATTCTTATTAAGTTATCAATTTTAATATTTTTTAATAATTATACACCATGTAATATAGTTACAAATGTAATATTTGTTGTGATTACATAAGTGAATTTGCAGTAAGTTTACGAATAACAAATGTTAATTAAGGGCTATTCTGTAATGTTTACAAATGTAATTATAGTGATTGACAATTGTAAATAAGCGTTTTTATATTTATTTCTAATAATACATAGTAAAAGTATTATTTCATATATTAAATACATAATTATCAGCACTATAATATATTCAATCATAATTAATAGTTTAATAAAATGCCACCTTTATATGTTTATAATATCTAATCTTTATTAATATTATAATATACATATTATCAGTATATTAAAATATATTATATTAAGTATTAATTGATTTATTTATGCACTTTTACTATATTTACAAATGTGAATTTTAACAAATTGTGTTTTGTATATTAAAAATAATTATATTTGTAAACAATTTAGTTATGTAATTTTAATAATGTGAATTATGGTAAACCGAATATTATCAATTTTAAAAGATAAAAACATTACAGCTTCTCAATTTGCTGATATGATTGATGTGCAACGTTCGAGTATGTCGCACATAATGTCGGGACGTAATAACCCTAGTTTAGATTTTGTAAATAAAATATTAGTAGCTTTTCCTGATATAGATACCGATTGGTTGATTTTTGGAAAAGGAAATATGTACAAAAGTAAAGCATTAACTAACGAAAACTTAATAAATATTGAAGCTGTAGAATCTAAAAGTATTGATTTTACAAATAAAGTATCAAATCCTATCATGTTAGATTTGTTTGATACAAGTAATGTTAAAGAAACAAATATTGTTGATAACAGTGAGAATTCAAAAATAGAAACTTTTAATGAAGATATTATTGAAAAAGACATAAATATTAATATTATTGAAGATACAGCACTAAAATCAGCTAAAATTGATTCAAATGATAATATTTATTATAATGAAAGAGATAAAATATTAAAAGATGAGTTAGATTTTGATAAAAACTCAATAAAAGATAAAAAAATTGAAAAAATTTTAGTTTTTTATATAGATAAAACATTTAGAGAATATAAACCAGAATAACAAAGTCTTTTTTATAATTAATATTCAGTAAAAATGTTAGTAAATGCTTTGTTTTCAAAAATAATATCTTCAATAATTTCTTTAAATTCGTTTAAAATCATAGAAGTTGCACCCCAAACTATTTCGTTATTAATAATAAACGATGGAGCATCAATAATTTGATTAACTGCTTGAACCTTAGATATTTTAGTATTAGATTCAATAAATAGATTACTAAGTTCATAAATTATTAAATCTTTTACTTCGTTTTTATCTATTAAAAATTCAGGTTTTTTATTTAAAAAGCATATATATGGATACACTTTAAATTTGCTTATTGGTATCGAAATAGGAGATAGGCTACCTATTATATTGCTATTTGATACTTTTATGCCAATTTCTTCATAAGTTTCGCGAATAGCTGTAGAAATTAAATCAATATCTTTATCTTCTGTTTTTCCACCAGGCAAACCTATTTGTCCACTATGATGACCATTATAATCATTTCGTTTTATTAATAGAGAAAAAAGTCTATTATTTTCAATAAATAAAACAATCATAACGGCACTTTCTCGATAATTTATCTTATCAAAACTATAAATTGACTTTTTTTTTCTTATCTCAGGTAAAAATTTTTCGTGAGATTTTTCTCCGGGCAGTTTGCCTTGTAGTTTGATTTTAAGAGTGTTAAGAAGTGTTAAAATCCTTGATTCCATAATATGTCAATTTTTGTACAAAAATAGTTTATTATTTATTTGGAAGTTTGAAAAAAATATTGCAATTTTGTATCGAAAAAATAAATATTAACCAAAAATTATTTAAAAATGAAAAAATTAGTTAGTTTATTATTAGTAGTTGTAGCAATAGTAGCTTTCAACTCATGCAAAAAATCAGGTCCAGAAGCAGTTGCTGAAAGTTATTTAAAAGCACTTAACACAATGAAATATGACGAAGCAAAAGCTTTTGTAACTGAAGAATCAAAAGCAACTATCGACATGATGGCTCAAATGATGCAAATGGGTGGCGAAGAAGCTAAAAAAGCTGCTGCTGAAGCAAAAGTTGAAATTAAAGACATGAAATGCGAAGTTAAAGACGACGCTGCTGACTGTACTTGTAAAATTAAATCTGCTAAAGAAGAAAAAGAAGAAAAAGTTCATTTGGTTAAAAAAGACGGAAAATGGTTAGTTGAACAAAAGAAAGAAGGTGGTGCTCCATCAACTGAAGTTGCTCCTGCTGATTCTACTGCAACTGCTGCTACTGAAGTAGCTCCAACTGAAGAACCTAAAAAAGAAGAAAAAAAGAAATAATTAGTACTGTAAAGTGAAAAAAAGACTCATTAGAGTTTCTATCATCACATTTGCAATATTACTTTCAATCGCATTGTTCCTGTTCATCTACGAGTATAGTAGTGGACAGGAACAATTATTTAATAGATATTCATTATCAAAATCAGAGATTGATTCGTTGCAAGATGGTGATATTATACTCCGACACGGTTATGGTATTGTTAGCGATATGATTGGTAAAACTCTAAACGAAGAGTTTAATGTTTCTCATTGTGCTATTGTTTGTCGCCCCAATAAGGATAGTATTTATATAATTCATTCAGTATCAAGCACTCTTTCAGATTTTGATGGTGTGCAAGCTTGTGGATTGAATAAATTTATGCAAGAAAGTAAACCAAATAGTGTAATTGTTGTTAGGTATAAACAAAAAAATAAGAAATCGCTAAGCTGTATAAGCAAAAGAGCAAATTACTATTTACAAAAACAAGTTCCTTTTGACGATAGTTTTAATATTAAAGATACTTCAAAAATATACTGCTCAGAGTTGCCTTGGTTGATTTTTTACAATGAATTTAAAGATGATATTTTTAATCTCGAAAGTCCAAACGAAATTGATCATAAGAAATTCTCTGCTTTTTGGAACAAAAATAAATTCGATATAATTATTAATCATCAAAAACGAATTAAATAGTCTAAATATATAAACTTTAATATTTTTTCCAACTAAAAAATTCAATGAAAGCATTAACAAAAGGACATGAAGGCAAATTAATTTTATTTTTTGCAATTCCTATGTTGCTTGGAAATTTTTTCCAAATTTTTAATACTTTAGTTGATTCAATTGTTGTTGGAAATTATCTTGGAAAAAGTGCGTTAGCTGCTATTGGCTCAGCATTTCCGGTTATTTATGCTTTAGTTTCATTAATTATAGGAATTTCATCTGGAATATCAATTGTTATTTCACAATATTTTGGTGCAAAAGATTTTTTTAACGTAAAACGAGCAGTTGATACAGCTTTTATATTTTTATTTGGTTCGTCATTAATTTTAGGAGTTGTTGGAATTATTTTTGCCCCATCAATATTTTCATTGTTGAATTTAGATGCAGAAGCATTGCCCGAAGCAATTATTTATATGCGAATATATCTTGCAGGTATTGTTTTTATGGCTGGATTTAATGGTGCAATGGCTATTTTAAGAGGTTTAGGTGATTCAAAAACTCCACTATATTTTATTATTATAACATCAATTATTAATATTGTTTTAGAATTAATATTAATAGTTTGGTTTAAAATGGATATTAAAGGTGCTGCTATTGCCACTATAGGCTCGCAAGTGATAGGCTTTATTATTAGTGTTATATATTTAAATAAAACACACGAGGTTGTTAGAATAAAAATCAGAAAAATAGTTTTTGATATTTTAATTTTTAAACAAAGTTTAAAAATTGGTTTACCATCTGGTATGCAACAAGTTTTTGTAGCGTTTGGAATGGTTGCAATTATAAGCATTGTAAATCATTTTGGAACTGATGCTATGGCTGCATATACAATTGCCGGCAGAATTGATTCATTTGCTTCGCTACCTGCAATGAATTTTTCAATAGCATTGGCAGCTTTTGTTGGTCAAAATGTTGGTGCCGGTAAGCTAGATAGAGTTAGAAAAGGTTTAAATTTCACTTTAATAATGAGCAGTATTGTAGCTATTATTGTAACAATATTGGTGAGTATATTTGCTCATGATTTAATGGAATTATTTACCAAAGACTCAAAAGTAGTTGAAATAGGAGCAAATTATTTGTGGATTGTAAGTTCATTTTATATTGCTTTTACATTGATGTTTATTTTTACTGGCGTTTTAAGAGGTGCCGGAGATACTTTAATTCCTATGTTTATAACACTTTTTTCGCTTTGGGTTATTCGAATTCCTATTGCATGGTTTCTTTCGGCAAGAATTGGTATAAATGGTATTTGGTGGGCTATACCAATTGCCTGGTTTATTGGGTTAATTGGCTCATTTATATATTACAAAACAGGATATTGGAAACGAAAAAGAATTGTAAAAACTCCAATATTATCGGAAGTTATTGAATAATCAATTCAGTTTTTAAATTAAATGTCTTTTAGTAATCTCAAAAGTAGCCTAAATATCATAAAAAAACTTAATATATCAATTAAAAATATCTAATAAATTCAATATTTAATCCGGCATGACAGTATATTGACTAATTTTGTATAACATTAAAACCTATTAAGTGGAAAAAACATTCGATACATTGCAGCAAATGCTTAATCAAAGCGTTGAAAAGCATGCAAATAAAAATTGTTTATCTTTTGTTGATGGTAATCCTATAAAGTACAAAGAATTTGGTAATCAGGTTGCTAAGCTTAGTAATAAATTAGTTGATTTAGGTATTAATAAAGGCGATAAAGTTGCCATTTTAAGCCATAATATGCCTAATTGGGGTATTGTTTATTTTTCGGTTGTAAACATTGGTGCTGTAACTGTTCCATTAATGCCCGATTTTTCGGATTTTGAGCTTGAAAATATACTTTTGCATGCTGATGTGAAAACAATTTTTGTTTCACAACGGCTATCGGAAAAAGTTCAAAAATTTTCTTCTGAAAACAATATTAATATAATTATTATTGATGATTTGGAAACAATTTTTAGTTCAGTGAATAATAATTTTAATTCAAACGAATATAAAGTACTTGCCGATGATTTAGCTACAATTGTTTATACATCGGGAACTACCGGAAATTCAAAAGGTGTAATGCTTACACATCATAATTTAGTTTCACAAATTATTATGGTTTCGCATTTACAACCGGTTTATGATTATGATATTTTTCTATCAATATTACCATTATCACATACTTACGAATGCAGTTTGGGGTTATTAACAGGTATAATGAGCGGCGCATCAACATATTATTTAGAAAAACCACCAACGCCAAGCATTTTGTTACCCGCTTTAAAAAAAGTAAAGCCAACAATGATGCTTACAGTGCCATTGATTATTGAAAAAGTATTTAAAAACTCAATATATCCTAAACTTACTGCTACAACATTTTTAAGAATATTATATTCAATTAAATTTTTCAGAAAACTTTTACATAAAAAGGCTTCAAAGGCACTTTACGATACATTTGGAGGCAATTTGAGATTTTTTGGAATTGGTGGTGCAAAATTAAGTTCACACGTTGAGCAGTTTTTATTAGACGGTAAAATATTTCCTTATGCAATTGGTTATGGATTAACCGAAACAGCACCATTAATAGCTGGAGCAAATCCTCAAACTGTTAAGTTACAATCTACAGGCAAAGCATTAGTAGGAGTGGAACTTATGATAAATAATCCCAATTCAATTACTGGCGAAGGTGAAATTTGGGCTAAAGGTGATAACATAATGCAAGGTTATTACAAAGAGGACGAAATTACAAAAAGCGTTTTTCAAGATGGTTGGTTTAAAACCGGCGATTTAGGAGTATTTGATAAACAAAACCGCTTATATATTAAAAGCCGACTAAAAAATGTAATTATTGGAGCAAATGGCGAAAATATTTATCCGGAAGATATCGAATCGGTTATTAATTCTTTTAAATGTGTTGTTGAATCAATAGTTGTGGAGCAAAAAGGTAAACTAGTTGCTATGGTTCAATTTAATAAAGAGGAGTTAGAAAAGTATTTTTTACATTTAAAAGAAGAAATGGAAGTAAAAGTTGAAAAAATGAAATACGAATTACTCGAATATGTTAATTCAAGAGTAAATAAAATTTCTAAAATTTCGGTTGTTGTTTCTGTTTCAAACGATTTCGAGCGTACTTCTAATAATTTTTCCCTTTTATAGCCACAGCACCTTCATTACTAACCATCGATTTTAAACTATTTGATGGAGATTCGATAAAATCACCAATATTTAACGTGTTCCATTTTTTATCAATATTTTTTATTGTAATTTCATCCATAGTAATTACATTGGGCCAATTGCGATTAAAATTATCCGAACTCCTTTTTGCAGTAGCA
Source organism: uncultured Lentimicrobiaceae bacterium (assembly GCA_964598505.1). GTDB lineage: Bacteria > Bacteroidota > Bacteroidia > Bacteroidales > WCHB1-69 > CAZRCF01. The sequence continues at coordinate 13,894 of CAZRCF010000031.1, forward strand.
TCAATTACCATAACAGTATTGTTGTTTACAAAATAGCAATCTTCAATAGGGTCAATATTTCCCGAAAGTTGCCATAACATAATATCAAAAGATTCCAAGTTTACAGTGTAATCGATTAAAATCAGAAAATTAATATTTTTAATATATTCTTTATTAATAATGTCAACTACTTGAATTTTTGTATTTTGAATATTATTTTTGTCAATTCCAAGAATTAAAAATCCATTTTCGAATACTAATTTTTCATTAAAAGTAATATTTGGATAATCATAAATAAATTTCTGACTATCAAATTCTCCATTTTTTAAATTATTGTTAGTTTGGGTTGCATTAATACCAATTTTTCCGCTAAATGCAAATTTGCGACCCGAATGATCGAGAACATCAGCAGCTCCTTTTGTTAATAAAATATCATTATTCAATTCAATTTTTGATAATTTCAATAGCACAGCTTTATAATCGTAAATATCAGTATTTTCGTCAACAACAATCATTATTTTGTTAAACATCATTTGCCCAGCACCCCATAAAGCGTTCATTATCGAAAAAGCATGACCATTAAATCTATTATTTATTTTTACAATAGCCAAGTTATGAAAACCGCCTTGATAAGGTAGATTTATATCAATTATGTCGGGCGAAATAGTTAATCGAATAGGATTAAGAAATATTCTTTCGGTTGCTTTGCCAAGCCAACGGTCTTCCTGTGGCGGAACACCAACTATTGTTGCAGGGTAAATTGCATCGGTACGATAAGTTATGCACGTTATATGAAATTTTGGATAATAATCGGATAGAGAGTAGTATCCTGTGTGGTCGCCAAATGGTCCTTCAAGTATTAAATCTTCCGAAGGGTCAATATAGCCTTCGAGAATAAAATCGGCATCAGCTGGTACATAAAGTTCATTAGTTTTGCATTTTATAAGTCTTACTTTTTCATTTCTAAGAAATCCTGCAAGCATAAACTCATCAATATTTTCGGGCAATGGGGCAGAGGCGCAATACGTGATTATAGGATCGCCACCAATAGCAACAGAAACAGGCATAATTTTTCCCATTTTTTTATACATTTCGTAATGTTTAGCTCCGTCTTTATGCAGATGCCAGTGCATAGCTGTTGTGCAGCTATCAATAACTTGCATACGATACATTCCGGTGTTTAAAATTCCGGTTTCAGGATTTTGTGTAATAACCATTGGCAGAGTAATAAATTTTCCACCGTCAAAGGGCCAACATTTGAGAATAGGAAGTTTGCTTAAATCGGGTATTGTCATCATTTCCGATTGGCATTTTGCTCTTCCGCTACTTCTATTGGGCATCCAC
>CAZRCF010000032.1:0-13214 GCA_964598505.1 uncultured Lentimicrobiaceae bacterium
CTGGGTATAGTTTTTAACAAAAAGCCTTTCCTGCGAAAACTATTTTATCGCTTACTCGATTTACTACTTTTACGTGCTTGGCATATAAAAAACGAGGCTCGAAAAGAACTTAAAAATCCAAACAAAGACCTTGAAATTTTAGATGCAGGTAGCGGTTTTGGTCAATACGATTTTTTTCTTTCAAATCTTTGTCCTGATGCTAATATTACCGGTGTTGATGTAAAAGAGGAACAAATTGAAGATTGCAATAAATTTTATGCAAAAATCAACCGACCAAAAGTAAAATTTGAAATTGGTGATTTAACAAAGTTATCGGAAACAGAAAAATACAATTTCATTTTAAGCGTTGATGTAATGGAGCATATTGAAGAAGATGTGCTTGTTTTTCAAAACTTTTATCGTTCGCTAAAATCAAATGGTGTTTTGCTTATATCAACACCAAGCGATATGGGCGGTTCCGATGTTCACGAACATGGCGAAGAATCGTTTATTGAAGAGCATGTTCGCGATGGTTACAATATAGATGAAATTAAAGATAAACTTACCATTGCAGGGTTTTCTGAAATTGAAGCAAAATATGCTTATGGCACTCCGGGTCATATTTCGTGGTTATTTTCTATGAAATACCCAATTTTAATGCTTGGTACAAGTAAATTATTTTTTATTATTTTACCATTTTGGTATATAATTTTTTATCCATTTTGTTTAATACTCAATGTAATGGATGTTCGCTTAAATCATAAATCAGGAACAGGTTTAATTGTTAAAGCAAGGAAATAAAAATTGAATTTATCATTTTACATATCTAAACGATATTTAATTTCTAAGAAATCGCACAATATAATCAACATTATATCAGCAATTTCATTAGTTGGTGTGCTGGTTGGAACTATGTCATTGATTATTGTTTTATCGGTATTTAATGGCTTAGAATCTTTAGTTATAAAGTATTATAACTCTTTTAACTCCGATTTTGTAATTCAGGCAAAAGAGGGGAAAGTTTTTTCCGAAAAAACATTTCCATTTGAAAAGATAAACAAAATAAATGGAGTTGCATCAACAATAAAAATCATCGATGATATTGCCTTGTTAATGTACGATGAAAAACAATTTATTGCACATTTAAAAGGAGTTGACGATAATTTTGGAAAATATAATCGATTCGATTCGTTAGTTATCGATGGTAAATTTAAACTTCATTCAGGAAATTTAAACTATATAATTCCTGGAGCAGGCGTTGCATCACGCTTAGGAATAAATTTAGTAGCATATAAAAGTGTTAAGGCTTTTTATCCTAATCGAACTGCAACAAATTTGAGCGATCCATTAAACTCTTTAAATACAGGTGAATTAGTTCCTTCGGGAGTTTTTTCGTCTCAAACCGATAGTGATATCGAATATGCAATTGTTCCATTAAAATTTATGCGTGAAATTACTGGTTATAACGATGAACTTACTTCAGTTGAAATTTCAATTTTGCCAAAATCAAATATTGATGCAATTCAAGATGAAATTACTAAAATTTTAGACAGTAGTTTTACAATAAAAAACAGATTTCAACAAGAGGAAATGCTTTATAAAGTAATGGAAATGGAAAAGATTGCAATATTAATTATTTTGTCGTTTATATTGCTATTAGCCACTTTTAATATTATTGGCACACTTTCAATGTTGATAATTGAGAAGAAAAAAGATATTTCAATTCTTATAAGTCTTGGTGCAAATAAATCATTAATTGAAAGAATATTTCTATTTGAGGGTATTTTAATAAATATGTTTGGTGGCTTTTTGGGGTTAATTTTAGGTTCAATTTTATGTTTTATTCAGCAACAATTTGGAATAATTAAAATAGGAGCCGAAAACGCTAACTACGCATTAACAGTTTATCCCGTAGAAATGAGGTTTTCAAATTTCCTTTTAGTGTTTGGTATTGCTACAATACTTGGTTTTATTTCAACTTGGATTCCTGTAAAACGGCTAACATATTTGCATTATTCGGGAAAAATATTTTGAAAAAATTAAAGGATATTTTTTCAAAAATTATTTATTTTTATGTTTTCTGTTTCTCTTTTTTAGCAGCTGGAAAAAGAACATTATTTAATATTAAACGGTATCCGGGTGAATTTGGAAAAAGGTCTAATTGTGTAACTGGGTCGCCAATAAAATGTTGATAATCTTCGGGGTCGTGTCCGCCATAAAATGTCCAAGTTCCTTTTCCAAATTCACCATGAATATATCGCACCTCATCATATTGCTTGCTTTCGCCTAAAACTAAAACATTAGGTTTTAGCCTATTTTTGTTAAAAGCCGTTGTTTGTCCCATAAAACCTTTAATTATAGTTTCGTGGTTTTGGCAAAGCATAGTAGGAACAGGATCCCACTTTGCCGAAAAATCAAAAAGCGAAAAATAATCGTTATCTTTATTAGCAAGATGAATATTTGGGTTAATATCAATATCCGAAATCTCATATTCATAAGGATTTGTAGAAATCTGAAAATTGGTAAAAGCAAAAGTTTTTGAGTAATCGAGTTTTTTTTGTGCATTTGGGTCTATTGGATCGCCATCAAACATAATATCGCAAACATCAGTATTTTCAGCAGCTAAGGCAATATCAAAGCTATCGGGAGCCGAACACATAGAAAACAGATATCCACCTCCAGCAACAAAATCGCGTATTTTTTTTGCAACTGCAAGTTTCATTTTCGATACTTTTGAATAACCCATTCTATTTGCAGTTTCTTCATTAGATTTCTCATCCTCAATATACCATAGAGCATTTCGGTAATTTGCCCAAAATTTTCCAAATTGTCCTGTAAAATCTTCGTGATGTAAATGTAGCCAATCGTAAGTTGGCAAAACACCCGTCAATACTTCCGAATCGTATATTAAGTCGTACGGAATTTCTGCATAAGCAAGAACTAATGTAACTGCATCGTCCCAAGGTAGTTTATTTTTTGGCGAATACACTGCAATTCGTGGTGGTTTGTTTAATTTCATTTCATTGGTATTCGATTCTGAGCTTGCAATTTCGGCACTTATTACTTGTGCTTGAACATCGGCAATTACTTCGGCTGATACTCCTCTAATTTTACATTCATCTTCAATTACTTTATTATATTTGCACATAAAACTACCACCTTTGTAATTGAGTAGCCAGCTAACTTCTACTTCTCTTTTCAAACACCAAAAAGTTATACCATAAGCTTTTAAATGGTTCTTTTGCGATTTATCCATTGGTATAAAAATATAGGACGAAAATGATGCAATTGGAAATGCAAAAAACAAAAAAAATAAAATTATTTTATTAGAATTATTCATTTATTAAAATTTGAGTTTATATATTGTTGGCTATTATGTTGTTAAGATATAGATTTATAAGTCAGCATGTTGGATAAAGGCAATTTGTTTGCCACCAAAATCAAAAATACCATTTTCATTGTAATCTTTATATCTATCTGTTAATTCTTTTACTGTTATTTATTTGAGTTCAATTTTTATTTTAATTTCTTTTTGTTCTCTAAAAATGATTTTGCATTTATTGCTGAAACTACTTTTTTCCCTATTTTTTCTTCCAACTCTTTTCTTGCATTTCCGGCAATAGTGCCTCCTTGTGTTGCCACTTTTTTACTTTCTTTAAAGTTTTTAGGATTTACAACTTGCGATATGTCTTTGGTAGATGCTTCTGCCAACATATTTAAAATTAACTCGGTGTTGCTCATATTATCTCGTAAATTTTCTTTTTTTAGTCCTTTTAAAATTTTGTATTCTCGAGTTGTTTTGCCAGACCAAGTTTTTGTTATAATATCGGTTAATGTGGCAAAGTGTTGTCCTTCTTTTAAACCCAATCGTTTCCATTCGTTGGTTAATTCTTTACGAATTTCTATACTTTTCAAGCGTTGATTTATCCAATTTTCGCTATAACCAAGGTTTAGATATTGTTCCAAAGCCCTGTCTATGGTTAGTTCGGGGTCTTGCATTTCGTTTATTCGCTCGTTGGCTATTTGAGCCAACCACAATTTAAACGGCTCTGCTTTGGGCGACGGTATAGATTGAATAAGCCGAAAAATTTGTTCGGTGTCGGCAACGTCTGTTTTGTAAAATTTGCCGTCTGACGATTGCATTTTCAGTTGTCCGATTTTTTCGGACAACTCACTTCCTTCCTTTTTTAGCTTCGTTTTTAGATCGTTCCAGTATTTTCTTGGGCGGTCTGTTCCTGTTAATACTTCAATTACATCGGTAACTGAAATGCACCAAAGTTCCTTTTCGTCGTCCCAATGAGTGCGAATATTTTTACTTTCAAATAATTTTATTTCATTCATAACCGCTTGTTCTAATTTCACTAAAAGTTTTAAAACTTTTACAAAGATAACAAACTCGTTTTTAAAATTATCGCATTAGCACATTATATTTTATTTAAAACGGGTCATGTTCCAAGAAATCGGGTGCTTCATCAGAGTCATCATTCATTTTCGATTGCCTTGTATAAGTATTTGTTTGGTTATCAAAATTATCATTTGGCATTAAAAAACCATCTGGACCATTGAAATCGCTTTCTAAATTATCAAACTTTGCAAAGTGAGCAATAAATCTTAATCTAACTTCGGCTAAAGCACCATTTCGGTGTTTTGCAATAATAATTTCAGCCATTCCTTGAGTAGGAGTATGATCTTCAAATTCATCAAGTTTATAATACTCTGGTCGATAAATAAATAAAACCATATCTGCATCTTGTTCAATAGCTCCCGATTCGCGAAGGTCGGCAAGTACAGGTTTTTTTGAACCAGTACGAGTTTCAACACCACGATTTAACTGCGAAAGTGCAATAATTGGAACATTAAGTTCTTTTGCTAAATTTTTCAACGAACGAGATATCATACTTATTTCTTGCTCACGATTTCCTTTTGCATCGGTGCCGGCAGTCATAAGTTGTAAATAATCAATAATAATACACTGAATATCATGTTGTTGTTTAAATCGACGGCATTTAGCACGAAGTTCAAAAATTGACAAACCAGGTGTATCGTCAATCAACATTTTAGCTTCGGTAAGTGGAGTAATTTTATCTAAAAGTTGTTGCCATTCAGCACCTTCCAATTTTCCAGATTTAATTTTTTCGTTTGGAATTTGAGTTTCAGAAGCAATAAGTCGAGTAACTAATTGCAAAGCCGACATCTCTAAAGAAAAAACTGCAACAGGTTTACCATGATCAACAGCCATATTGCGAGCCATAGTTAGCACAAAAGCAGTTTTACCCATACCCGGACGGGCTGCCAAAATTATCAAATCGGACTTTTGCCAGCCGGATGTAACTCTGTCTAAATCTAAAAAACCGCTCGGTACTCCGCGTAAAGCCTCTTTATGATTTTTCGCATTTTCAATCTCCTTTATTGCCTGACGAACCAAAGTTGGCATATCAGTAGATGTTCTCTTAAAGTTTGATTCGGCTATCGAAAATAGTTGTTGTTCGGCGTTATTCAATAGATCTAAAGCATCTGTAGAATCGTGATATGCTTCAGTAATTATAATATTTGAAATTCGTATTAACTCGCGTTGAATAAATTTTTCAGTAATAATTCCGATATGGAATTCGATATTTGCAGAAGATGAAATTCGATTAGTTAAAGAAGCAATATAAAAAGGTCCGCCAATAATTTCTAAATCACCTGATTTTTTAAGTTCATTGGTAACTGTCAATATATCAACCGGTTCCGATCTGCCAAAAAGTCTGTGTATTGCACTAAAAATTTTATTATGACTCTCTTTGTAAAACATTTCAGGTCTAATTTTGTCGATAACCTCTGATAAGGCGTTTTGGTCGAGCATTATAGAACCCAAAATTGCTTCTTCTAAATCGATTGCTTGAGGTGGTAATTTGCCAAAAGCAGCTAAATCTTGTTGAATATTAATATCTTTTCTTGTTCTTTTCGCAATTTCTTTTTCTGCCATTTTTATTAACTCAAATTTTTTTCAAAGATAATACGAAATAAAATATGAATTGAATAAAAATACTTAATTTAAAAAATAATATTATCAACAATTATTCATATTATAACACTTTAATATTGATTTTCAGTAAATTAAAATTCATTCGCTTTTTTTTAAAATTATTATTGTTTTTTAATTTATCTTTACAAACTAAAATAATAACAGAATATATCAAAAATCATGAAAAAGAAATTATTTGTATTGCTACTTATTATACCATTTATGGTTAATTCACAAAATGTTACTCCAATAAAATTAAAGGGAAAATACCTACAATCGCCAGGCACTAATAATGTTGGCGGAAAAGTTATGCTTCAATATTTAGATATTGCAAAAAATCCAATTATTGACTCGGCAATTGTTTCGCCTACCGGTGAATTTAATTTTAAAACTAAAATTCAAAAAGAGTCGTTTTATATACTTATGTATGGCAAAAACAACACTTTAATATTTTTAAAACCGGCAGCAAAAATTGATATAACTATCGACCCTTCGGCAAATTATCAATTATGTCAGGTTGTTAATTCTGAAGAAAATAGTCAGCTTTTAAAATTACGTAAAATTGAAGAAGCTACTAAAAAAAATCAAGATAGCATTCAAGCAATTTTTCGCAAACTTAACGAGGAAGGAAATACTGCTGAAAACACTCGTTTGCAAAGAGAATGGCAAGCTCAAGATTCATTATTCAAAACTACCTGTGCAAATTTAATATTAGAAAAACCATCACTATTAACTAATCTGGCTTTTATCGATAAGATTGATATTGAAAAATACTTACCTGTTTATGAAGCTCTAAACTCAGCACTACAAGCAAAATATAAAGAAAATGTTTTTGTAAAAGATTTTAACACTAAAATGATTAGTTTGAAAGCTTCAAAAATTGGCAGTGAAGCACCTGATATTATCCAACCAGATACTGCCGGTGTTGTTAAAAAACTTAGTTCTCTGAGAGGGAAATGGGTAATTATTGATTTTTGGGCTTCGTGGTGCCGACCATGCCGACAAGCAAATCCTCACATGGTTGCAATGTACGATAAATATAATAGTAAAGGATTAGAAATATTTGGCGTTTCGCTTGACAGACAAGGGGATATGCAAAAATGGAAAGATGCAATTAAAACTGATGGTTTGCGTTGGGCACAAGTTAGCGACCTAAAATATTGGCAATCGGAGCCAGCACAAATTTATGGTGTAAAAAGCATTCCTCACACAATAATTATTGACCCAAATGGAATAATTGTCGGAAAAAATATTATTGGTGAAGAACTTGATAAATTTTTAGAAAAAAACTTAAAATAGTTCTATTTTATAAAAATTGCTTTAATGTTGATTAAATGAAAGAACTTGAAGAAAATAATAGGGAATTAGGCAAAGAGAAAAAGCACGCCGAAACCCCTCTTATGAAACAATATTACTCGTTTAAAGCTAAATATCCCGATGCTTTATTACTTTTTAGAGTTGGCGATTTTTATGAAACTTTTGGCGATGACGCAATAAAATCATCTTCAATTTTAGGAAGTGTGCTTACACGCAGGGCTAATGGTTCGGGTACTTTTATCGAATTAGCAGGTTTTCCGCATCATGCTTTGGATACATATTTGCCAAAACTTGTTAGAGCCGGTTTGCGTGTTGCTATTTGCGACCAACTTGAAGACCCCAAACTTACTAAAACTATTGTAAAACGTGGTGTTACCGAACTTGTTACTCCGGGTGTTTCGTATAACGATAAAACCTTAGAGGGAAAAGAGAATAATTTTTTAGCCTCCGTTCATCTCAACGAAAAATATTCGGGAATTGCATTGCTTGATATTTCAACAGGAGAATTTTATATTGCCGAAGGTTCTACAGATTATATTGACAAATTAATACAAGGTTTTAGACCCAGCGAAGTAATTGTTCAGAAAAACAAACTTACTCGATTTAAAGAGCTTTTTGGCGAAAAATTGTTTACCTCAACCTTTGAAGATTGGGTTTTTACCGAAGATTTTACAAACGAAATTTTATTTAAACAATTTGGTACAAACTCTTTTAAAGGCTTTGGTGTAGAATCAATAAAAGAGGGAATTATTGCTGCTGGTGCAGCGTTACATTATTTGGCTGAAACTCAACACGATAAAGTTCAGCATATTACAAAAATGAGCCGAATTGAAGAAGACCATTATGTTTGGCTCGATAGGTTTACAATTCGGAATTTAGAACTTATAAGTTCGCCAAATGACAATGCTGCAACTTTGATTAGTGTTTTAGATAAAACATTGTCGCCAATGGGTTCGCGAATGCTACGTAAATGGATGGTTTTGCCTCTAAAAGACAAAGTACTTATTGAAGAGCGACACAATATTGTTAAATATTTTATCGATAATAGCGAGGTTGCCAATGAACTTTCGCAACATATTAAATTTACAGGTGATTTAGAACGATTAATTTCAAAAGTGGCTGTTGGCAGGGTAAATCCTCGCGAAATGGTTCAACTTCAGAAATCGCTTTATGCAGTTGAGGAGATAAAGAAAATTTGCGAAAAATCGGAGCAACCATCTTTATTAAAAATTGCCGAACAACTAAATTTTTGCCCAATTATTCGTACAAGAATTGAAAAAGAGATTCATCCCGACCCTCCGGTTCAAATTGTAAAAGGAAATGTTATATCTAAAGGAGTTAATGAAGAATTAGACGATTTGCGCGAGCTTGCCTACTCGGGAAAAGATTACTTAGTTAAAATTCAACAGCGAGAAAGTGAAATTACAGGAATTCCATCATTGAAAATTGGCTTTAATAATGTATTTGGTTATTATCTTGAAGTTACAAATTTGCATAAAAATAAAGTCCCAACCGACTGGATACGTAAGCAAACAATATCAAATTCCGAACGATATATAACTCCTGAATTAAAAGAATATGAGCAGAAAATTTTAGGAGCCGAAGAAAAAATCCTTGCTTTAGAAACAGAAATTTTCAACAATCTAATATTAAGTTTATTAGATTATATTCAACCAATACAGCTTAATGCCTCTTTAATGGCTCGTATTGATGTTTTGTTATCTTTTGCATCATCTGCAATTGAAAACAATTATATTCGTCCTGTAATAAACGATACTTTTACGTTAAATATCAAAAATGGACGTCATCCGGTTATTGAAAAGAATTTACCACTTGGTGAAAAATATATCTCAAATGATGTAAGTCTCGACCCTGATAAACAGCAAATTATAATTATTACAGGACCAAATATGTCGGGAAAATCTGCTTTGTTACGGCAAACTGCATTAATAGTTTTAATGTGTCAAATGGGCAGTTTTGTTCCTGCCGATAGTGCCGAAATTGGCATTGTTGATAAAATATTTACTCGCGTTGGTGCTTCCGATAATATTTCTTCCGGCGAATCTACATTTATGGTTGAAATGAACGAAACTTCAAGTATTTTAAATAATATTTCGAGCCGAAGTTTAATTCTTCTTGATGAAATAGGACGCGGAACATCTACTTATGATGGAATTTCGATAGCCTGGGCAATTGCCGAATATCTTCACCAACATAAACTATATCGCCCCAAAGTTCTGTTTGCAACTCACTATCACGAACTTAACGAAATGGCAAGCATGTTTAAACGTGTTCGTAATTACCATGTTACTGTAAAAGAGGTAAATAACAAGGTGATATTTTTACGCAAACTTGCTCCGGGTGGCAGCGAACACAGTTTTGGTATTCACGTTGCACGTATGGCTGGTATGCCTCGCGATGTTTTGGATAGAGCTAACGAAATGCTTCATCAATTAGAAAAATCGCATAGCAAAGAAAAACTTGTTTCAAATATAAAACTTGCTCAAAACGAAAATAGCGGTATGCAGTTGAGCTTTATTCAATTAGACGATCCCCTTTTACAACAAATTAAAGAAGATATTTTAAATACCGACATAAATACTCTAACACCGGTAGAAGCATTAATGAAACTAAACGAAATTAAGAAATTGCTTGGCGGTAAATAAAAGTTATTGTTTGTCAAGCAAAATAATAATTTTGTCGAAATTTGAATAATATAAAAAGATATTACTAATTTTACGTTGAAAATGAAATATTAATGAGTGATTCTAAAAATTAATATTTTTAAGACGAAAAAATTATATAAATAGTTAATTGTTAGTCGGTTAAAATTTTAACAAGTATTGTAAAAACAATTAAAAATTCATAATTTAAGATTTAAAACTATGAATCAATCAGAAATTATTCTGTTTAGAACCGACGATGAAAAATTAAAGCTAAGCGTTTTTTTTGAGGACGAAACCGTTTGGCTTTCTCAAGAACAGATGGCAAGTCTATTTGAAAGAGGACGTTCTACTATAACCGAACATATACTAAACATTTTTAAAGAGGGCGAATTAGACAAAAAAGTGGTAAGTCGGGAATTCCGACGTACCACTCAACATGGTGCTATTGAAAGAAAAACACAACAAATAACGGTAAAATACTATAATCTTAACAAGCATTGTACAAACAATTAAAAATTCATAACTAAAAACTTAAAACTTATACATTGTTAATGTTTAAAAAAACATGAATCATCAATCACAGGCAGTAGAAAGCACTATAGTCATTTTTCAGAACATTTGTCTTGTTCAGCTAAGCGATATTAATAAACATAAAAATTACGATTAAATACAAACCCCAAAATAAAAAAAAATGAAAAAAAACAATTTATTAATGATTATCATCGGAGTAGCAGTAATATTTACTGCCGGATGTGGAAACAAAAAAAGCAAAATGACAGACGATTTTAAAAAATTTATCGCAAAACATGATTCTATTGTTATTCCTATTTACAAAGAGGCAAACATTGCATATTTCAATGCTTCAATTAGTGGTGATGAAAATGATTTTAAAAAATCATTAGATTTACAAAATAAAATAAATACTTTCTATTCAAACAAAGAAGATTTTGCTTTACTTAAAAAAATTAAAGAATCAAAAGAGGTTAAAGACGAAATTTTAGCTCGCCAACTTGAAGTAATGTATAATACTTACTTAGGCAATCAAGTAGATACAGCAAAATTAACTGCTATTAATAAGCTTCAAAATGTTATCGAACAAAAATTCTCGAAATTTAGAGCCGATGTAAATGGTAAAAAAATTAGCGATAATGATGTGGAAACCATTTTAAAAACATCAACTAATTCAAAAGAGCTTGAAACTGCATGGAAAGGACACAAATCAATCGGCAAAGTGGTTGAACAAGATATTATTACAATTGTAAAAAAACGCAACGAAATGGCTAAAGAACTCGGTTTTAAAAACTACCACGAAATGAGTTTAAAGCTATCGGAACAAGATCCTGCTGAGATTGAAAAACTATTTGACGAATTAGATGTTTTAACTCGTGATGTATTTGTTCAACTTAAATCGGAAATGGACGACTATTTTGCAAAAAGATATAAAATTAAAAAAGAAGAACTAATGCCTTGGCATTACCAAAATCGCTTTTTCCAAGAAGCTCCTCGTATTTACACCGTTGATTTCGATAAATTTTATAAAACTCAAGACGTTGTTAAAGTTACTAGTAATTTCTTCGCCGGTATTGGCTTAGCTGTTGAAGACATAATGAAAAACAGTGATCTTTTCGAAAAACCAGGCAAAAACCAACATGCTTATTGTATTGATATTGATAACGAGGGCGATGTAAGGGTTTTGTGCAATGTTCGTAATAACGAAAATTGGATGGGAACAATGTTGCACGAATTTGGTCATGCCGTTTATGATAAAAATATTGATGTAAAACTTCCTTATGTTCTTCGCAATCCTGCACATACATTCAACACAGAAGCAATTGCAATGTTTTTTGGGCGTTTATCTACTAATCCTCAATGGATGAAAGAAAATATTGGCTTAACTGATGCCGATGCTATAAAAATTGCTGATGAAGGTTTTAAACAATTACGTTTACAGCAAATTGTATTTAGTCGTTGGTCCCAAGTAATGTATCGTTTTGAAAAAGGGTTATACGAAAATCCTGACCAAGATTTAAACGCTTTATGGTGGACATTAGTTGAAAAATATCAAATGATTAAAAAACCGGAAGGCAGAAACGAACCTGATTGGGCTTCAAAAATACATATCGCTACTTTCCCTTGCTACTACCATAACTATCATTTAGGCGAACTTTTAGCTTCACAATTCACATTTAATGTTGCCAAAAATATTTTGAAAACTGAAGATATTAGAAATTTAAAACTAACAGGAAACAAAGAAATTGGAAAATATTTCTTAGAAAAAGTATTCGTTCCTGGCTCAAAATATAATTGGAATGTTATGATTGAAAAAGCCACTGGCGAAAAACTTACTCCGAAATATTACGCAAAACAATTTGTTGAAGTAAAATTATAAAAAACTTACACGATAATCCAATACAAAAGTCCTACATTTTTTGTGGGGCTTTTTTGTTATAAATTACTAATGCAAAAATGAATTGTTTAAATATTGTTTTGATTTTTAATACCTTTGTAAAAAATATAAAATTATGGTAAAAATTATTCTACTTTTTATTTTACATCTTTTTGCAGATTTTTTATTGCAAGGAAGTTCATTAAGTAAATTAAAATCTTCAAAATCTTTATATTTACTTATACATGTAATTATTTATACTTCAGTTTTTATTGTATTTAGCCCTCTTTTGCTTTCATTAACTTTTATAGATGGACTTATTTTTAGTGGAATCAATGGTGGAATTCACCTTGTAGTTGATTTTATAACAAGTAAATTAAAACGTATTTTCTGGCAAAAAAACGAAGCAATTTATGTCTCAATCATTATTTTTGATACAATTATTCATATTATAATTTTATTAACAACATATATGTACCTTTTCCCTGAAGCATTTAATACATATATCAGATTAGATTAAAAGAAATCTTTAAAATTTTAAAACTACGAGCTTTTAATCTTTCTCTTTCAAACAAATTTATTTTTTTAAAATATACAGAAAGATATTTTATAAATTTTATTATTTGTATAAAAACATTTCGTATTTTTGCGAAATATAAAAATGAATTTTAAATTAAAAACAATAAATATCATGGAAATTAAAGTATTAGGAACAGGCTGTTGTAATTGCAAAACGCTTGAAAAAAGCGTTAATAGTGTTGTTGCAGAAATGAATATTAATGCAAATGTCGAGAAAGTTGATGATATTCAGAAAATTATGTCGTATGGTATTATGCGAACACCGGGTTTGGTAATTAAT
>CAZRCF010000032.1:13224-15147 GCA_964598505.1 uncultured Lentimicrobiaceae bacterium
TTTACGTCTGCCTTGAACACTTTGTCATTATGAGCCTTAGCGAAGAATCTCAAACTAAATAGATACTTCACTGCCGTTCAGTATGACAAACGTTATATTTTTGACAGAGTAGGCTGGCATCGTAATTTTTAAATTCCACAATTAAATGACGAAGAACAAAAAAAACCAGAGAACTTTACCTTTATTATAAAAGCATCAATATTCCAAATCAACATACACAGGCAAATGGTCAGAATATCCTCCATTGTAACGAGTACCAATAAATGTACGGTTAACTTTTACACCCATAAATGTTTCATCGGGCAACAAAAGAAAATCGGCTCTATAAATATTTGCACCATCTTTTGAAATTCTTAATCCTTCCTTATGTTTAGCTAATTGATGGCTAACAATAATTTGGTCAAGAATTCCCCAATGTTCTTGGTATTTATGACTCCCAATTTTACCCACATTGTGAATTGGATACATAAGGTTTATTAAATCTGTTGATTTTGAATTATTTGTATCGGGCAAAGCTTTTAAATGGTTTATTAAACTTTCATCTGAAGGATAATCGTTTAAATCGCCCATTATCAAAACATTAGCATTAATATTTGATTTCATAATTGAGTCATAAATTGAGCGAACTATATCGGCAGTTTGATTTCTTTTGTCAATTGTAGCAGCATAGCCACCATAGCGTGAGGGCCAATGGTTTATTAAAATATGAAGTGTGTCTTTTGAAGCTAAAATTTGTCCACAAACATAAAGTATATCACGAGTTTTTGATATTGTGTCATTTGTAAATTGCACTTTTAAAGGTCGCGAACTAATTACTCTAAATTTATCGGGACGGTAAAGCATTGCTACATCAATACCTCTGTTGTCGGGCGAGTCGTAATGTACGTATCGATATTTAAACTTTTTCAAAGGCGAATAATAAATTAAATCTTTAATAACTTTATCGTTTTCAATTTCGCACATACCAACAATTTCGGGTGCATCCCACCCACCAACGGTTGCAATAACTTTTCCTTGATTATTTATCTTTTTCCAATAACGATATTTCGACCAATTATTCATGCCATTTGGCGTAAAATCATCATCATTAGTAAGCGAATCGTTATCGGTATCGTACAAATTTTCCATATTATAAAACATAACTCTTATTGAGTTTGAACGAAGTTCATCATTAAAATTTGACATATATTCGTATTCAAGTTTAACGCTTGAAATAGTAGTGTCAACTTGCGAAAACAAATTAATAACACCTAAAAAACAGATAAATATTGAAGCAATTACTTTTATTCGTAACATTTTTTTTATTTTTTATTCATCAAAACTACAAGAGTTTTATCAAAATAACAAATTTTCAAATAATTAAAAAATAATCAGTGTTGTCAGATTAAACCTTATTTCGCAGCTACGCTGCTTTATTAATACAATTATACACCTTATGCTAAAATATTTTAATCGGACAAGACTAAAAAATATTATATTTTCTATTTACGCTTTTTTAATAAATTCTATTTTCCTCTTCTAACTTTCTACTTTTTCACCACTAAGGCACTCAGGACACTAAGTCTCACTAAGCAAACTCCATCATCACATTAGCATATCATCACATTAACAAATTTTCAAATTACTTCCAACACTTCGACTACGCTCAATGCATCGCTTCTAAATTTCTACTTCCTATTTCTAACTTCCTACTTCTAACTTCCTACTTCTAACTTCCTGCTACTAACTTTTTACTTTTTTCACCACTAAAGCAATAAGAACTCTAAGTTTCACTAAGCAATCTTAATCATCGCATTATCAAATCAATTCCCACTTCTTACTTCCAACTACTTCCTACTTTTTCCTTTGTCATTATATAAAAAATAGCGTTTATTGTAAAATTTCTGTTATTAATTTATGACATATTTTTAAAAACAAAATTAA
>CAZRCF010000033.1:0-2311 GCA_964598505.1 uncultured Lentimicrobiaceae bacterium
GCCTGATGAGCCGCCGTCTTTTGAAATTAATGGACGCTCCCATTTAATTGTTACCTCTTGAAGCCCTACAGCCTCTGACGTCATCTTCACATTTGAAAATGTAATCCCATTTCCACTTATTACAACACCCTCTTGTATGCTATTATTATAGCCCATAAATGAAGCTTTAAGGTTGTACTTTCCAGATGGAATAGGTTTAATAGTATAACTCCCATCAATATCAGTAACAGCACCGCTAATCATTTTTCCTTCTTGTTCAATAATAATATTTGCATACGGAATTGGTGTTTTTCCATCTTCTTCTGTTACTATACCCTTAAGAGTCCCAATACCGTTTTGTAATATTTTTTTTGGGGGTTGTACTGGTCTGTTAATAAACCAAGTATTTAGTTCAGGTTTATTCTCACTTATTGATGGATTATTAGTAGAAAGTTTGATATTTACATTATTCCAATCTTCGCCCGATGATTGAAAAACATTTGCATTATAGATTATCGAAAGTGGTTTAGTAATGTCATCAACTCTGAAATCGTAAAGTGGCTCCCACCCTGCCATTGGAATATAATAACTAAAATTCATTTTAGAAGATAAATCTTTTTCGCAATCTAAAGTAATTAAAATCTGACTATATGTTTTTTGCTTTTTCAAAGTAATTTCGTTAAGCTCGTTATATAGCTCTTGTTTCCTTTTATTGGCAGCTTCTAATTCCGAGAATAGATATAATTTTGCCTGACGGATTTCGTTAAGTCTTAATCTATAAAAATCGGCAGCTTCTTTTATATCGCTAATCATTGAGCCTTGCTCTTCGTTTTTTAAAATACTATTATCGAGTAGTAATTTTTCTTCAATATCGTAAACATTTGATTTGTTTTTAATCTCTTTAATTTTATACAAAAAAGCATCAATTTTACTTTGTATTTCAACTTCTTCGTTACTTTTTACTTTTCCATTGGGATATTTTAGACTGTGTTTTACCGATAATATTTTACAACCATCTATTCCGTTAACCTGAATACTCTGAGGATTAATATCTTGCGGCAATTTGTCGAGCAAAATCAGATGCTTTCCTTTACTAAATTTTAATTCAAATTGTCGTGTTATTTGTGCTCCCGACGAAAACACTGTAACATCAATAATTTTTGAAACTACCGGTATTGAATCAATTGCATACGTTACATTTATAGAAGTAAGTATTGTTAGAATTGCTATTAATTTTTTCATTTTTAATAAGTTTAAGTTTTAAATATATAGTTTAATTATTTGTCTCTTCATATACATCTTTATCATTTAATTCAAAAAGTTGAATTTCTAATTTTGAATAATCTTTTATCACTTTTATTGTAATTATTGCAAGTAGTATTGATAAAAAAGAACTAATTATTGATGCAATTGTAATATTTATTAATCCATCTATCGAATTGTTATTATCAACAAATAATCTAACAAATGCAAAAATTCTTATTAAAATCCAAACAGTCCACCATACGTTTACAAAAGTTGGTGTATAAGTATTTTGAAAGTACTCATTTTTTTCTTTTAATATATTTATTGTTTCCAAATACAATTTTTTCATTATTTGATAAGGCAAATAAAGATTTAATATAGGCACAAACCAGCAACCGGCAGCCCAGCCTTCGGAATAAGAAAGATTATTTACTTTAACATGCAAATTAAAATAAGCCCTACGAAACCATTGAATAAATGTGATTGCCGAAATTATTGACACTAAAATATTCATTATTAAAATAAACAATTGTCTTAAATCACTTGCTGTTGCTGTTTCTACAGTATATTCGCCACCATTAGCAATAATAGTTAGCAATCTATATTGAAAAAAAGTAGATATTATTGATATAATTTCTATTGCTGTTACTACCCAAATTATATTAATAGCATACTTGGCACGTTCGTGATTTGGTTTTAATTGATCCATATTATTACTTGATTATATTTTTATAAAAAAAATTGACTTCAAATATAGTAACATTATTTGAATTATTATAAACAACTTATCTTCATTCTTCAATAAAAAACGATTCATTAAAATTTACCAAATAAACCTTATCCGTAGCTCTTGTTATAGCTGTGTATAGCCAACGCAGATATTCAATATTTACCATATCTTTAGTTAAATATCCTTGATCGATAAAAACAACTTTCCACTGCCCGCCTTGCGTTTTATGGCAAGTTAGCGAGTAAGCAAATTTTACTTGAATTGCATTAAAATATGGATCTTTTTTTATTGCTGCATATTGCTTTGCTTTCGATTTAATATCGGCATAATCGTTTAAAACAGAGCTGTATAAATTGT